>JANYFV010000196.1 GCA_025359635.1 Undibacterium sp.
AACGCCTGCAATGCCGGCTCTGAAGCCAGCAAAGAAATCAACACGCTCACGCCCGACACTTGCTGATAGTACGGTCGCACCGCTTCGTACACCATGCCAAGATAACGGATCAGGTCGACGCAGCCAGTCTTGCTCGGGTGCACCTCGACGATAGCGAGCTTGATGCGCTCCAGCCATTGGCTGGCCAGGGCATGCACTATCGCCTCTTTATTCGGGAAGTATTCGTACAGGCCGCCGACTGACATTCCTGCAGCCTCGGCAATGCGCTTGGTGGTCAGCTTGGCCAAGCCGCCATTTGCAATTTCCTGGCCGGCTGCATGCAGTATCACTTCTATCGTTTTGTGACCACGCTCCTGTTGCGGAATGCGCCGCTTGGCGGTAGGCCTGGCTTTGGGCTTACCGCTGGCGGGCGATTCTGGCGCGACGGGAGATTGGTTTTTGGCCATGTTGTGCTGAAGCGGTTTGGTCGCAATTGACAAGTCGCCGATTATGCCACAAGAGTTCATGCTGCTTGGCTCAGCGAGGGAAACTTTTCCGGAAACCGCTCGATAAACAAACGCGAAGTGCCCGCCCGCGCATGGTTGGCGGCGATCTGGAACACCGTCTCGTCGTCATACGCATTGGCGACGATCTGCATACCGGTCGGTACACCTAGATCCGACAAGCCGGTCGGTGCCGCCAGCACCGGATAACGGTTCAGCAAATTGAAAGGCGGCGTCAGGCACCATCCCAGATAGGCATCGACCTGGTGGCCATCCAGATCCAGCAAAGGCTCGAGCATCGGATCCTGGTCGGCCGCCAGATTAGTGGTTAGCATCGAGGCGCAAATGAAGGCCTTATAGCCCTGTCCCCAAACTTTATCCTGCATCTCGCGATGCAATTGCTGGCCAAGTGCGGCGCTCGGCATGACCGAAGGTCGAGCCTTGCCGGCGGCATCGCGCAGATGGGTGGAATAGCTGCACAGTTTGGCGGCGTCAGCATCCGATATGTCGGTCATGAATTCGTCAACGAAGATGGCGCGCAAACCATCCAGCAGCACGCTGTTGATTTCATCGAGATTCCAGTTCAGCTCGACTTCCTCGACAATCGCGCCACGCTGGCGCAAGCCGTCCAAGGCCAGCAGCAGATTACGTTTGACATCGGCGGCCAGTGCCGGATGGCCGAAGGCTGGGCTATACGCGATACGCATGCCGCGCAAGTCGCCGTATTCGGTCGGTAACGCGGCGTACGGCAGCGTGGTGAAGGAAGCGGGATGCGGGCCGGACAAGACGTTCTGCATCAGCACCAGGTCATCAAAAGTGCGTGTCATCGGCCCTTCCACCGCCTGCACCATGTACTCATCACCGGGCGCGCAGGGCAAGCGACCGAATGGCGGTTTATAGCCATACACGCCGCACAGCGAAGCAGGCAGGCGGATCGAGCCGGCCATGTCGCTGCCGGTGGCCAATGGCGCAACGCCAGCCGCCAATGCGGCACCGGAACCACCGCTAGAACCGCCGACCGAGTACGGCAGCGCCCATGGATTGCGCGTGACGCCGTACATCTTGCTCCAAGTGTGGCCGAGCACGCAGAACTCCGGATTGGTCGCCTGGAAGTAGGGAATCGCACCGGCTTCAAGCAGCTTATCGACGATCGGGTGGTTTTCGGTGGCGACTTTATCCTTGAACACGAGTGAAGCCAGAGGCCGCGGCCAGCCCTTGACGCTGGTCTCTTCCTTGATGATGACGGGCACCCCTTCGAGCGGCCTGGCGGTGCCGTCGGCATAGCGACGGCGTGCTTCCAGCGCCATGATGCGCGCCTCGTCGACAAACAATTTGGCGGCACAGTTCACCGTGGACTGCTGGCAGGCGGCGGCCTCGACCAGTACTTCGAGGTAAGCGACCGGGTCGAGGCTGCCAGCGCGAAAGCATGCCAGCAGTTCAGTGGCGGAGAGATAATTTGCGTCGTGCATAGTGATTCCAGTGTTAGAAGTGTTCATAAAGTTGCGGCCTGTTGGGTCGGAAAAAATCTTTTTTGTCCACGAAAGGCACGAAAAACGCGAAAGAAATTAAGGTCAAAAAATAGGAATTCTTTATTTCGTGTGTTTTTGCTTTGTTCGTGTTTTTCGTGGACAATGTTTTTGATCCGGTTTTTGGTTTAATCAAATTAAGTTAACGCTTATGGAACTAGATCCGTAACAAAAAAAGACTCATCCGGCCGCGGCAGCCACCAGTCGTGGATGCGTGGCTGGTGGTCGATGATCACCATTTTGCTGCGGCGGAAAGCATCGAGGCCGTGGCGCCCTAGCTCGCAGCCGAGGCCGGACATTTTGCTGCCGCTAAATGGCAGCGCATCGTTGTCGATCAGCGGATTATTGATCCAGACCATGCCCGATTCGAGCCGGTTGGCCGCTTCCATCGCTTCGGCCAGGTCGGTGGTGAACAC
Organism: Undibacterium sp.; assembly: GCA_025359635.1. Classification (GTDB taxonomy): domain Bacteria; phylum Pseudomonadota; class Gammaproteobacteria; order Burkholderiales; family Burkholderiaceae_D; genus Undibacterium. Next base: position 2,425 of record JANYFV010000196.1, read on the forward strand.
CGAGGCACCGAGGCCGAATTCAGAATCATTGGCCAGACGCAGCGCCTCATCAAAATCAGCCGCGCGGCAAATCGCGGCGACCGGGCCGAAACATTCTTCGCGCATGATAGACATCTGCGGGGTGACGCCGGTGAGGATGGTCGGCTCATAGAACCAACCCGGCGGACAATCGGCTGGAATACGGCCGCCACAGACGATCTGCGCGCCCTGCTCTACCGCTTCGCGCACCAGGCGCGCCACCTTGTCGCGTGCCGCTTCGCTGACCAACGGACCGATTTCAAACATGCCCATGCCATCGCCCACGCGCAGCTGGCGGGTGCGATGGGCGAACTCGCCGACAAAGGCATCATGGATCTGATCGACCACAAAGAAACGTTCCGACGAAGTGCAGACCTGGCCGCTTAATAGAAACGCGGAATTGACGCAACCGGCCGCTGCAATTTCAAGCGGTGCGTGGCGCGAAATGATCATCGGGTCGCTGCCGCCAGCTTCCAATACGCAGGGTTTCATGCGGTCGGCGCAGGCGATGCCGACGGCGCGTGCCGCGGCCACGCTGCCAGTGAACGCCACCGCATGCGTGCCGCTAGACTGTATCAAGAGTTGGGCGGTGTTAGCGTTGCCGGGCAGGCAGCTGACCAGGCCGGCCGGCAGCGCGCTGAAATGTTCCATGAAGCGCAAGGTGCACAGCGCAGTCGCCTCGGCTGGCTTGATGATGCAGGCATTGCCGGCGGCCAGCGAGGCGGCCACGGTCCAGCACATCAGCAGCACCGGATAGTTAAACGGCAGGATATGCACACTGACGCCATAAGGCTCATAACGCATGTGCTGGAACGAGCCGATCAGGTTAGTCCCGGCCACAGTGCCGCCATCGTCTCTTGCCATTTCAGCGTAATAGCGAAACACCGAGGCGCAGATAGACAGCTCACCCACCGCATCCGGAAAAGGCTTGCCCATCTCCTGGCAAATCAAGGCTGCCAGATCAGTGCGGATAGTCGAATTTTCAATCGCGTGGGCGACCGCATGCAGCAACGCGGCGCGGCTTTGCGTGTCGGTATTCTTCCACTGTTTTTGCGCCAGGTTCGCGGCGATGACGGTGCGCTCAACATCGGCTTCTGCGCACAAGGGATAACGCCCGAGCACCGTCAGCGTGGCCGGGTTGACGGTTTCCTTGTGCTGTTCGGCGAGCGCTGGCGTATATGCGCCATTCAGGTAAATCTGGGATTGAAGCGGGTTGAAATTATTTGTATTCGCAAGCATGGTGATTCCAAAGTTAAAAAAAATACTGCAAGGCGTAAGTCGCAGGTCAGTCGCATGAAGGATGTGCTGATTACATACATCTCATTTTTGTCCACGAAAAACACGAAAGGCACGAAAAAAATCGTAAGGCGTGGGCTTTTTTATTTTTTTTAAAAATTATTTCCCCGTGTTTTGTTCGCTCGTGTCTTTCGTGCTTTTCGTGTACATGGTTTTTCTTTCATGCGACGTACAAGCTTAATTACCCCGCAGTGCGAGGATGATGGCTTTGGCGCAGCTCTGACCAGTCTCCACCGCCCCATTGAGAAAGCCTGAGTGCTTGACCGATGCATGTTCACCGGCGAAATGACAGTTACCCTGACGCACGCCTTCGTAACCGTAGTGCCTGGTGTAGCTCCCCACCGGATGGGCGCTATAGGCACCCTTGCTCCATTGGTAGCCAGGCCAATAGTTCAGCACGACACGGCCATTCCACAAAGGTTTGATACCAGGAAAAACCAGCTCTAATCCATTCAGCATATCGCCGGCTTTCTGGTTGACCGGTTTGTCGTTCATCGCCATTGCCACCTTGTCACCCGAGAAGCAGGTCAGAATACCCTCGGTACCCGCCTGGGCGCGCGTCACTTCCCAGCTAATCTGGTATCCGGTATCGTTATCGGTCAGCCCCGTGTAGCCTTGCTCGCGCCAGATACGGCGATTGAACTGCATCTGGAATTTCGCATGCATGCCCATCCTGAAGTTCTGGATCGTCGCCACCTTCATGCTGTCGAAGCCGGCATGGCTGTAATCGACTGCGCTCTGAAGAATGGAGAATGGCAGCGCCAACACCACGTGATCGGCCACTACATTGATGTTGCCGCTGGCAGTGCTAAAGGTGAGCGTGTAAGTGTTGTCGCCGTTCTTGAGCAGTCGGGTCAAGGCATGGTTCTTGAGGATCTGGCTGCTATCGAGGAACGCTGCCATACGGCTGACCACCTGATCGTTGCCGCCGCGAACGTGGAAGCGCTCGTCCGAACCGTGCGCCGCGAAAAAGCCCACTAAATCCAGTGCGCTGGTCTCGCAGGCGGCAATGCCAGCCGAGGTGTCCATCAGCAGCTTGAGTAACTGGCCCAATTTTGAGCCTAACCCGCCCGGCACATATCGGCTGATGTAATCGGTAGCCGACATGTGATCGAGCTCCCAGCCGCGCTGGGTATGGTTGTCGTAAGTCTGTGGCCAGGGCGCCGCACGATTGTCCGCGTCGAACTGGTCGGACACGGCAGCAAAATCGTTAACCTGCTCGTCCCAGGTATACCGTGCACCAGCGATCCAGAAGGTCAGCTCGCCGCCCATTTCCTTGTCGTAGGCATTCAGGTCGTCTAGCGTCAGCCCTAGCTCGAAAGCCAGCTTGCGCAACTCCATATGACCGGTGTCAATCAACTCCCCGCCGTTCTCTGCCACCTGTCCTGGGAAGCTGGTGGTATTGGAAAAGCAGCGGCCACCTAACCGCGCCGACGCTTCATACACGGTGGCAGACAAGCCTGCCTTCTTTAGTTCATAGGCGCAGGCCAAGCCGCCCAGACCAGCGCCGACGATGGCGATGCGCCCGCCATTGCCCGGTCTGCCTGCCACCGACAGTAATGGAATCGAGGCCAGCATCGCCACCGAACCGGCGGCCGATATCTTTAATAGCTTACGCCTTTCTTGCTGCAGCGCGAGCGCCGCTTCGTTCGATACGCCATGTTCGTTGCGCAAGCGCGCCAGGTCCATAACGGAGGCCAGGAGTCGTTTCAGGGGTGAGTGTGCCATGTTGTCTCTTTCAGTTTGTCATTAGGTTTTTCGGATGGCTCGCGATTACTGCCAGACTCGCGACTGGTCTTACTGCTAAAGCTGCTTATGCTGACCACGCCATTGCGCCCGCGCGACAGCAATCGGTAAACTATCCCGGCCACCAGCCAGCATGCGCCTACGGCCAGCGCCCCCGCGTTCAGATTGGCCAGGATAGTGATGATCACAGCCATACCGATCAGAGGTACGGCCAGATGTGGCCACCAGCGGCGCTCGGGACGGCGGCCAAAGTGGAGCAACACCGAAAGATGTACGAACAGGAAACCGACCAGCGCGCCAACACTGATAAAAATCGCCAACTCGTCGATACGGTTACGCATCACCAGCGCGATACTCAAAGAGACAACTGTCGAGACAATCATCGCGACATACGGATTGCCATGACGACGATGCACTTTGGCCAGCACTGCGGGCAAGGTACGGTCGCGGCCCATGGCAAACAACACGCGCGCCACCCCGACCTGCATCGGCAGCACATTGGGGACGCCCACCACCAGTGTCAGAAACCAGGCCAGCGCGATCGCCGCCGGCCGGCCGGAGATGGCCGTCAGCAAGTCATAAATCACTGTGGCAGGATCCTGGATATTGAATCCGACCAGCAGATTGCCCAGCACCCAGGTGGCGAGCACGAAGATACTGCTGGTCAGCGCCAGGTTGGTCATGATGGCGCGTCCCACCACGCGGGTGTCACGGTCTTTGACTTCCTCGGCCAGCGTCGAAACCGCATCAAACCCCAGATAGGCCATCACGCAAATTGAGGTGGCGGCCAGCACGCTGGCGCTGTCCAGCTTGCCGCTCTGGTACAGCGGCGCCAGTGTCAGAGCGCCACTACCAAAACCGCCGAACAGGGCGAACAGACACAGCAGCACCACGCCAGCCACCAGTAACAGTTGCAGCACCACCGAGATCATGCTGACCCGTGATGTCACGCTGATGCCAAACCAGTTGACGGCGAAAGTCGCCGCGACCGTCAGCACTATCCAGGTGGCGCGGTCGCCGTGCGGCACCAGGGTTTCGATGCCGACCGCGCACAAGGCGTAGGTGAAGGCGGGCACCAGCAGGTAATCAAGCAATATCATCCAGCCTGAAATAAAGCCGGCGAACGGCCCCATGGTATTGCGGGTAAAGCCATACACCGAACCAGCGCTGGGCATCTGCGCGGTCATCACTGCATAGCTGTTTGCTGTGAAGTACAGGCACAGCGCAGCTAACAGGTAAGCCAGCACTGGCACGCCGCCGGAGACAGTCCAGACAAAACCGACCATGGTCAGCGGCGCCACTGGGGCGGTATACGCCAGACCGTAGAACACCAGGTCGCGGTAGCTGAGCGCGCGCTTTAGCTTGCCGCCTTGCATGCCAGTGTTTTCCGTCATACTGTCATTCGTCATGTCAGGGCCTCTTCTTGTTGACTGCATAGAATCAGAGCCATGTCGGGACACCGGCCTTGCCATATCGCGCCTTCTACCGCAGCGCCGATGCGGAACACGGTGGCTTCGTCATACGGACGGCCGACCACCTGCACGCCGATAGGCACGCCGTTGCGCGCGACCCCGCACGGCACGCTCAGCACCGGATGGCGGCTCAGCAGATTGAACGGATAGGTCATGCCTTCATGACGCAGCAAAGTCATGCTGTCCTTCTCGCCTTCCGCCGCGCTGCCGATGCTGGCCATAGTCGGGCAGATCAGCGCATCGTGGTTCGCCATTACGGCCGCTAATGAATCGTACATGCGGCCGACGATCTGATTCGAGGCCAGATACTGCTCGCCCGTCACCTGCATGCCGAGCACGGCGAAGTGACGGATGTAATCGCTGGTCTCCTCATTCTGGTTCAGGATACGGGTGGCGAATTCGCGCCCGGTTTCATAGCCCAGGCGATGGTCGACCGCATCGGCAGCCTGACTATTCCAGCCCAACACCACAGGTTCGACGATGGCGCCCTGCTCACGCAATTCCAGTACCACCTGCTCGAGTGCTGCCCGCACATCTTCATGCACGTTGAAATAGTCAAGGTCATAGGACAGCGCGATACGCATGCCCTTCACCGGCGCAAACGTCAATGGAACTTCAAGCTTGGGACTGATGGCGGCGGGGTCTAACCGATGCGGGCCATTGATGACATTGAACATCAGCGCGCAGTCAGCTACAGTACGCGCCATCGGACCGATATGGTTCATGGTATGGAGCGCGTAAGCGATTGGAGTGACCGGCACCCTGCCGTAGCTGGGCTTGAGGCCGACCACGCCGCAATAACTGGCAGGGATACGGATCGAACCGCCGATGTCCGAGCCGGAAGCGAGGCAGGTCAGACCTGCCGCCAGCGCCGCACCGCTGCCACCGCTAGAGCCGCCTGGCGTCATCGCCAGATTCCAGGGATTGCGCGTCACGCCGTGGCGCACCGAGCGGGTAAAACCGGCCATGTAAAATTCCGGCACATTGGTCTGGGCATGAATCACTGCACCGGCATCGAGCAGGCGCTGGCTGACAGGCGCATTGACTGTATCGGGTGTATTGCCCTGCAACCAGGAGCCCTTGGTGGTAACCCAGCCGCATAAGGTATGCTCGTTTTTCAGCGCAACAGGGATGCCTTCGAGTAGACGCGGCGTGGCGCTGGCGGAGCCATAGACACGCTCGGCATCGCGCGCGGCGGACACAGCCTCCTCGCGACGCTGTGCGCTAAAGGCATTGAGCGCTGGCTCTAGCCTTTCGGCCCGCGCCAGGTAGGCATCAAGTAATTCGACCGGCGACAGCGTGCGCTCGCGGAACATGGTGAGTGCCTTGGTAGCGGGCAGATAGCAGAGTTCTTCGGACTTATTTGCAAACTTATTTTCAAACTTATTGAGCTTAGACATGTGTTTCCTTGTTGCGATTATTGTGATTGTTGTGACTTATTTTGACTCTTTGCCGCCTTTGGTTTCCATGGAAACCGGCCCGCTGGCCGACATCAGCGGCGCCGCGAAACCGGCGAAAGGCAACACGGCATTCAACGCCAGGCGGTCATGCCGGTGGCTGGTGCGAAAGCTGGCGCCGTCATCCTCGCTGCGCAGCATCAGCCCATCCTGCCCCACCGCCAGCACACCCCGGTCGCTGCCAGTACGTGCCAGCCCAGTGATCGAGGCGCTGCTGTCTATGGCTATGCGCGCCCAGTGCTGCCCGGCATCGCTGCTGCGGTACAGCGCACCGCGCAGCCCGCCCACCAGCAAGGCGCCATCCTGCAGCACGGTGCCGGCCCAGAACGAGCCGCGGTAACCGGTGGCCAGATAGTTCCAGCTGTTGCCCATATCCTCAGAATGCAGGACATAGCCTTTTTCCGCTGCGGCATACAGCGAATTGCCACTGCCTGCAAACAGACCGAACAGGTTCAGGTCGGCGCGCTGGCCGCCAGGCGGTGCAGAAAGTTGCCGCTCGTTCCAATGCTGCCCACCGTCGCTGGTAGTCAGCAGCAGCGACCACAGGCCGGCCGCCACACCATGCGCAGGATCGAAAAAATGCACCGCGAACAGCGGCCTATCCTGCTCTGGTGTGCTGCGCTGTATTGTCCAATTTTCACCGCCATCTTGCGTATGCAGCACCACGCCCGCATGTCCCACCGCCCAGCCTTCTTTCTCGTTGATAAACAAGACGGCAGTCAGCGTGACATCGAGCGGCACCTTACTGGCCTGACGCCACACCTTGCCCTGATCATCCGAGAGCAGCACGATGCCATGCGCACCGACCGCCACAACGCGCCGTCCGGCTCGCGTGACCGCCAGCATGCTGGCTTGCCGCGCATGCGCCACGGTTTCGGCAACATGCAGCGCGACCGGCCAATCCGAGCTTGCCACGCCACTCACTGCGCCAGCTGTGCCAACGCAAAACAGCAACACAGCCCAGCATTTTTTTAATACTTTATTCATTCTTCATCGATCCGATCAATGCATCAAAATGCCAGGCACGCGGGCCGGGCTCTTGCGTGGAAATAGCCGCTCCAGCCAAACCGCCAGCGCTGGCAATGCCGTCATCGCCATCAACATGTTGACCATGAACATGAAGGCCAACAGCTTGCCCATATCCGCCTGAAACTTCAGCGCCGAGAACGACCAGGTAGCCACCCCTACCGCCAGAGTTACCGCAGTAAAAATAGTCGCGGTACCGACTTCCAGAATCGCATGCTCGATGGCCTTAACGATGGGCTGGCCATGCGCCAGGTGCAGCTGCAGGCGGTTGTAGATATAGAACGCATAATCGACGCCGATGCCGACCGCCAGCACCATCACCGGCAGGGTCGCCACCGTCAGGCCGATCTGCAATTCCTTCATGAACCAGTAGCCGATAAAAGTGCCGACGGTCAGCGGTAGACAGCAAGCCAGCACCGCACGGAAATCTCTATACGTCACCAGCACCAGCAAGATGATCGCGGCATACACGTACAGCATCATCGCCAGTTCGCTATGTTCCAATGTGTCGTTCACCGCAGCGAGCACACCGGCATTGCCGGAGGCGAGGCGGATTGTGATGCCCGGCTCGCTATGAAAGGCGGCAAAGGATTCGACCGCGGCGATCACGCGCTTGATGGTGACGGCCTTGTGGTCGGTCAGGTAGAGGTGCACAGCGGTCATGCTGCAATCCTTGCGCATGGTGCCGCGGGTGCGGGAGATTTCCGTGGCCAGCCCGGCAAAATTCGCCGAATCAAGCGGTACCGTCGCCATCTTCGGATTGCCTTCGTTATAGCCAAGGTTGTACTGCTTCATCTGCTCGGAAAACGAGGCGATCGAGAGCACCCCTGGCACCGGCTGCATCGCCCAAGTGAAGCGGTCCTGGAACAGGCCGATGTTGACGTTGCCGCAAAAGCCGACGCCATTGTCACTTGCGCTTGATCCGGCCACGGCCTTGGCCTCGAAGATCACGGTCAACCAGTCAAGGCCTGTGTCATAGTTGCTGGCAATCGACACGGCATCCAAATTGAAACGCGCGTCCGGACGAAGTTCCGGCGCACCTGGCTCAACCGTACCGATCACGCGACCCTGACTCTGCCACACGGCGAGGCCAAAAATGCCCACGACGACGACTAAACAAAACGCGGCATTGCGCGGCTTGGCGATGCGTGCCAACACGCGCAACCAATCGGCGCGCGCCTCGCGCAACGCCATCGCGCTTTCGGCATAGGCCGGGGCAATGCGACAAAAAGAGGCCGCCACCGGCAGCATCACCAGGTTCGTGACGATCTTGAAAGCCACGCCGAGCGAGGCGGCAATCGCCAGTTCGCGCACCATCGGAATAGGGATCAGCAACAGCGTCACAAACGAGACAAAAGCGGTGGCCAAGGCCAAAGTGCCAGGCACCAGCAGGCCAGAAAAACTGGCGCGGCAGGCCGCATAACAGCTCTTGCCGAGTGAGACTTCACGCACGATAAAATTGATCTGCTGGACCCCATGCGAGACGCCGATGGCGAACACCAGAAAAGGCACCAGCACAGCCAGCGGATCGAGCCCGAAACCGAGCAGGTGCAGCGCACCGAATTGCCACACCAGCGAGGTCAGCGAGCAGGCGATAGGCAGCAGCGTAAACAGCACGGAACGGCAATACCAGAATACCGCGCCGGCCGTCAGCACCAGCGCCAGGATAAAAAACTTCAGGACCGACTTGGCCGAGTCAGCGATCTCGCCGATCTGCTTGGCAAAACCGATGATCTCGATGCTGAAGTCCTGATCCTCGAAACGTTGGCGCAGTTGTTCCAGCACCGCGTTGTAGGCGACATAGTCGAGCTTATTGCCGTCCGGATCAGTCTCAAGCAATTCCGCGCTGATCATGGCACTGTCCTGGCCGCGCGAGACCAGGGTACCGACAAAGCCACCCTGCGCCGCCGCCGCGCGTATCTTGGCTATGGCCGCATCGTCCAGACGTTCCGGCGTGACGCTGCCATCGATCAAGGGATCCGCCCGAAAGCCCTCTTCCGTGATCTCATTGACGAAGGTATTCGAGGTCCAGAGTGATTGCACCCCGAGCCGCTCCACATTCGGCAAAAACGTCACCGCCTGAGTCACCTGATACAGCCGCTTCAGACCCGCCGCAGTCCAGATTCCGCTCTTACCTGCGTCCCGTGCCCGCACCACAATGTTGAGGCGATTAGCCCCCATCACGTCGCTACGATAGGCACGAAAAGTCTCGACATACGGATGATTGGCCGGCATCTGCTTGTCGAAGCCCGCCTCCATCCGTAACTGCCATCCAAGACAGCCCATGAGTACCGTCACCCCGAACAAGGTAAGCATTAGCAGCTTACGATGTGCGAAGCAGACCGCCTCAAAGCGGGCCATCATCGATGTATTTAAAGTCTGGTCACCCATTTAGCATCCGCTTAAAAGTTACGCGAAATGTTCAGGCCGATAAAACTGCGGTCTTTGTAGGGCTGATCGAACACTGTATTACCTCCGGTGAACCGAACGTAATTGATCGCACCCTGCCAATTGGCCGGATTTTGAATGAAGCTCAGAGTGAAATTGACCGACTGAGCGCCCTTCATGAAAGTGGCCGCGCCGTTAGGGGTGCGCCCGTCAAGCGCGCGAAAGTAGTACACCTCCGGCACCACCTGCCATCCGGGTATCAGTGTGCCGTCATAGACCCAACTGAAATCGAAGTTCACCCCCGAAGAATTACGCGTCCCCACTGCCTTTGGTGTGCCGCTGGCACTGTATTCCTGGCCCCAGCCCCAAGCGCCGGCCGAGATCAAATCATCGCCATACTGATTCTTCAGATGCGGGAAACGGATCATCACCGCCTCGAGCAGCAGAGTGCCGGAATCGGCACGCAACAGACCGAGCACACTTGATGCTGTATCCGGTGCCAGGCTGAACAATCCGGTCACCGCAGCCTGCATGCGTGCACTATCTACCCAGCAGTTGCCTCCCTGCGAAGCGCAGCCTGTGGTGGCGGAATTTAAAGTGACGGCATCCTTAGGACGATAGGAGAACTCACTGCCCACGGCCCAGTTACCGACCGGGAAATTGGCCGATACACCATACAGGCGGCGATCCTCGCCATACACCCAGCCTAGCGTGCCATTCGGATTATTGAAGGTGAATGACGGCGACTTATCATGGTAGTTAATCGCATAGACGCCCAGGTTCAGCTGTGTATCTGACGGTTGGTAGCGCAGTGACGCACCCCATTGGCCGCCATTCCTGGCCCGGCTCTCCTGCAAGCCATAAGCATCATGCCCGGCGCCCAGTCCATTCGAGACCGACCAGTAGCTGCCAGTCGGTGGCATATAGTTGGCATTCCAGCCCAGTTGCACATAGGCTTCAGCATTCAAGCCATGCCCCAGGCCAGCCGCCGCGCTGATAATGGGCGCTGGCAGAATGGCTTCCTTGAGTTGGGTGCCAGGCTGCGACAGGCGCATGATATCGACCGCATTGGTGACATTGATACCGCCAGGAATAAACAGGCTCTCACCCCAGCTGATCACCTGATTACCCGCACGGATACGCAAGGTCTGCTCGTCAAAGACAAATTTTTTGCTGACCCACAGGTCGAGTAATCGGGCTTTGAAACGCAGATCCTTGCGCGCATCGTCGGTGAGATTGCCGTCCAGTCCGGGCGGGGTGGTGGCACTGACCCAGCCGGTGGTCTGGGTGGCAGTAAAATCGCGCAGCCAACTCATGCGCGCCATCGCGGTGATATCCTCCGGAAACTTGAGCAACAGCTCGTGCGAGCCTTTCAGGTAAGTGGTGAAGGCATCGTACTTTGCATAGTTCAGGTTACCCTGGTCGCCCATGACACTCGCTGGCGACAGTATGCCAGCCGGCCCGCCGCTATTGCCGGCGTTGATCAGTCCGGCATCCGGTGCGCTGGTACGGATACCGGTGCCGATGCTGATAGTGGAATCAAAGCTACCCGAAAAATAGGTGGTATTGAACGTTTCGGCGCGTACGCCAAGGCTGGTGACGGCGGCGCCGACCACGCAGGCCAAGAAAAATGGTTTGCTCATGAATGTATCCCAAGTTAGTAGACGGATCAGCGGTCGCTGGTGGCACGCAGGTTTTCAGAGGTATAGAAAGACGCTTTCATGCGCTCGCCCTTGGTGTCGGTCAGCCATTTCACGTCGCTGCCCGCACCCACGGTGGTGAAGTCGAAAACATAGCGCCCTTCAGGCAAGTTGTACTGGCTAAACGCCAGCACATCGCAGGTACCAGTCTCGTAGACGGGAACCAGGTAACCCTCGCGCACCTTCCAGAGCGCACCCTGCACGTCATAGTCTTCAGCCAGCACCGCATTCCAGCTATCTTCATCGAGATAGTAAGTACGCTTAGGCGAGACATGGCGCGCGCCCTGCTTGATTGTCGCCTCAACTACCCAGACCCGGTGCAGCTCATAGCGGCGGTTGGCCGATGCCAGGGAATTCTTTTGCACCACATCGGAAATCTTGGCCTTGAAGTCATACGCGCCGAAGACGTTGTATGGCACCAGGATTTCCTTCTTGCCGGCGATCTTCCAGTCGTAGCGGTCCAGCGTGCCGGTAAACATATTGGTTTCGTCTAGCAGGTACTGATTCTCAAAGCCGATCTGCGGCGCATCATAGGCATACGCCGGCAGGCGACGCACCCGTCGCTGGCCGGGGAAATAATAGAAGGTCTCGCCACTAGGGTTGTCGAGGTAAATGTTGGCGGCCAAGGCCTGGCCAGCCAGCGCGGCCGGTGAGCGGTAAGTGAAATAGGTGAAGTACTCGACGTTACCGACATCGGCCAGATTGTTCGAGCCCTTCTTGCCCGCCGGGAAGAAGTAACTCTGCTCGTAGGCAGCCTGAATCCAGTCCTCGCTGCCACGCCGCGGCGAGACAAAAGTGTAACCATTCTGGAATTCCACGCCTTGGCCGCGGTAGCGCATCTTCATGTTCATCATCGCTTGCGCACCGCTAGCCGGCATCGGGAAAGGCACGCCCGGCACCACCGCCGCTTTCAGGCTCCAGCCGTTCTCGCCCATCTTGGCGCTAGCGACATTCTTGCGGGTATTTTCCGCAACGAAATCAGGCACGCTGCAACTGCGGCGGGTTGGATAGACTTCCATCTGGAAACCGGGATTCTGCTTGAGCAAAGCCAGCTGGCCCGGGGTCAGCACTTCACTATATTGCGCAGCGTTGCCGGCGTTGATTGCGTACTGCGCTTTATCGTTCTTGTATTTCCAGAAGTCCTTGCGTTGCATGCCCCAGGCCCAGCCATCGGTCGCCTGAACTTCGTTTTTCCAGGCCGGAATGCGGCCGTCTTTATTGCCCGCCATTTCGGCACCGCTAGGTGTCAGGGTAGTGCCCAACTGAGCCACATCAGCGGCCGACGCCAAACCGCTAGTCATAGAAAACCACGCCACACAGGCCATCAGGCAACACCCGGCTCTTAAACTAGCCGGAAGGGGTCGAAAGTAAGGATTTTGGTGAGTCATTTTGTCTCCAATCGTATTATGGATATGCCTTGGTCAGAAATTCCAACAAGACACTTTTTATTCATTAAAAAGTTGAAACTTTAATCGGATTCAAGGACTGCCACGGCAACGCCAGACGACTCCCCTACCGAAACCACTTTTCCCCGTTACCGCAAACTTCAGCAGCCAGTACCGGGGCACTCTTACCAATTCAACAGCTACTACAAATAAGATAAAAACATCTGTTCATCAGAGGTAGACAAGCTCCATCTACATCAGGATTGCTGCTTGAAAAACTCCGCCCAGCCCAATAAAAACAGTATTTCCTTTAATTCAGTGACGCTGGGATTAAATATAACCGATTAATTGTTCGGTTTTCAAGCAATATTTCAACTTGTTGTAAATTTGTTTGAAAAACCCAAAAAAGCGTTTCCCACGGAAAGCACGAAAAAATTTCAACACACTGCTTAAACACGGCGACACGGCGAACAAGGTGAATGCCTCGCTCAAGCTTTTGCTTTTCCGCCGTGCCGCCGTGCTCGCCGTGTTAAATTGAATTTTTCCTTTCGTGCTTTTCGTGTTTTTCGTGGACAAAAATCAAATCTGATTTACCAGCGGCTGGTACCAATTCCAATCCTGCGTATGGTCAAAGCGAGTGATCTGCTTCACCTCCAGAAAAGCCTCGTAGCCATGCCGCCCCAACTCACGCCCGATGCCCGAGGCCTTGTAGCCGCCCCATGGCAATTGGGTGAAAGTCGGTTGCGAGCAATTGATCCAGACCACACCCGCCCGCAGCGCTTTAGCCACCCGGTCGCAACGCGCCAGGTCATCCGACATTACCGCACCAGCCAGGCCGAAGCGGCTGTCATTGGCCAGGGCAATCGCTTCCTCTTCGGTATCAAAGGGATGCAGACACAGCACAGGCCCGAACACTTCCTCGCGCCAGATCCAGCTATCCGTCGCCACATCGGCGAAGATGGTCGGCTCAACAAAATAACCCTGCCTCAGGTGAGATGGTCGCCCGCCGCCTGTGACCAAACGGGCGCCGCTGGCAATCCCGCTTGCTATTCCTTCCAGCACGCGGCAGCACTGAAGCTCCGAGACCAGCGGCCCCATCTGGACGCCTTCCTGATCGCCCGGCCCGATGACAATCCGCTCTGCCGCCTCCTTCAATTTGAGCAGCAGAGCTTCATACACTGGCCGCTCGACCAGCAGGCGCGAGGTGGCCGAGCAGATCTGCCCCTGGTTCCAGAACACGCCAAACTGACTCCACTCGACCGCCTTGTCCAGATCGCAATCGGCAAACACAATGAAAGGGGATTTCCCGCCCAGCTCGAGGCTAACATTGCGGATGTCGCGCGCAGCCGCCTGCATCACCCGCGAGCCGGTGGCCTGCGAACCGGTAAACGCCAGCTTGTCGACGCCAGGGTGCTCGCTTAGCGGCGCACCCGCTTCTGTACCAAGACCGGTCACCAGATTGAACACACCTGGCGGCAGGCCGGCGTCATGCAGGTAACGCGCCAGTTCGGCACAACTCAAGGGGCAGAGTTCGGAAGGTTTCAGCACGATGCAGCAACCAGCCGCGAGCGCCGGCGCCACCTTCCATGCCGCCATCAGCAAGGGGAAATTCCATGGCGTAATGGCACCCACCACGCCCAGCGGTTCCTTGCGTATCCGGCAGGCGAAGCGTTCGTCGCCGACATCCACCGCCGTCTCGCCTTCCGCCTCAACTTGCTCAGCCATGTCGGCGTAATAGTCGAAGCAAAAAGCTGCATCGGCGATGTCCCAACGCGCCTCTTTCAAAGGCTTGCCGTTATCACGCATTTCCAGCACAGAGAGTTGCTCGAGATTGGCGCGGATCTCGGTCGCGACTCTGCGCAAAATCGCGGCGCGACTGGCGGCCGCCATACGTGGCCACTGGCCATGATCGAAGGCGCGGCGCGCCGCCAACACCGCCGCGTCCACATCAGCACCGGTGCCGGCCGCGGCTTGGGCGAAACTCTCGCCAGTGGCCGGATCGAGCACATCGAGAAAGCCGCCACGCAGCGATTCTACGAACGCACCATCGATAAATAGTAAGTTGCGCATATCCCCCTGCCCGCTCAGGCAATCTCGCGCGTCAGGGTGATTGCAAACTTGCGCTTCTCAGCCTCGCGGAAATACGAAGTCACATCAAAATACGCCTCGGGCGCATACACGCCTGGACGGCGCGTCTCGCTGAGAATCAACTGAACCGCGATCGAGGCGTTCATGGAAGTGGCCGCATCTACATAGCCGTCATACATCGCATCGGGATGAACGATCACTTCGCAGCGCGCCGTGGCCGGCTTGCCGCCAACCCGGCCGCGACCGATCGCGAAGTGGATCTCATGACCTTGCTGTTCCGGGATCTTGTCCTGGTTCTCGGCGATGTTACGGTTAATCACTGCATTGAGCACATCCAGCGGACGCACGGCCTGACCGTTAACTTCCACAGTCCGGTCAAAATCACCGAAGCCAGCTTTGGCCAGTCCTATCCACGCCTCGTGCTCGCGATGCGGCAGGTGCAGTTTCCAAGTGAATTCCTTGATGCCTTTCTGGCGGATGCCATCGGCCAAGGGTACGGTCAGCTGCTCGGAATGGATCGAGTACATGAACTCGCTGCGCCCCCAGGGCTGCGGCAAGTCTATCGTCTCGATGCCGGTCAGCGGTTGACATTCGACATGCTTTCCATCGAGGAACTGGATGCAAGGATGGGCATATTCAGCCAATACGCTAGAGACGCTATACGGCGGCACCAGAACAGGATTTTCCGGGCCGGTAAGCGTCGCCGCCCAGTACAGGTTAATGCTATCGATCTCGTCGAGCTGGTCAGCCACCGCGCGGCAGATCACGTTTGACATGCCTGGATCAGCCCCCACGCCGAGCACCGCCACCACACCGGCCGCGCGGAAACGCTCCTGCCATTCGAGTTGCTTGACCGTGTAGGTGCCAAGCCCGCCCAGATCGACATAATCGACACCCGCAGCCAGCGCAGCGGCGAAGATCTCCATCTGGAACCCGAGCAGTGTCGGAACGGCATTGATGCAAATATCCGCTCCAGCGAGCGAGTGCGCCAACGCGGCCGGATTAGCCACATCAAGATCATGCAAGGTAAGGCGGGAATCATCGAGCTGCTCGCGTAGCGCGGCCATCCTTTCACGATGAGTATCGAACAAGCGCACTTCGGCGATGTCGATGATTGTACGGTCCGATAACAGATCGCGGATGATGCCCTGCCCCATCATGCCCGCGCCGCCGAGGATAGCGATGATTGCCTTTTGTTTCATTGATACCATTCCTTTCGTTTAATGATTGCCACATCGGCCAGACTGATCGATGCAGCGAGATAACACTGCCATTCCGGGTGAGAGCAAGCGGAAAAATACAAACTCACACCTACTCAGCACATCCATTTAAAAACATTAAAACCGACTAATAATTCGGTTTATGAAATATATTACCTGAACTTTAAATAAAATTCAGAAATTTTATGAATTTATGCGAATGTTTATTCGTTTTTTGTTCGGAGACACAAAAGCACCCCTCATGTTTCGCTGCCCGCAGAAGCACAGCATGAGCGACGTAAGCAAGCGGTCAGGATGTCTGAAAAAGGCATTGCAATGGCTGAGATTGCTCGGACGCTGTCGATTATTGATGACATGTTTAACCGAGATTTTCCGATAGGCGCACCTGCGGTGCTATTTGCAAATCTCGGTTTAACGCTGACAGGCTCATCGATTTTTTAAAAGCACAGGTCCATGTTTCAAGCAAAAAGCTGGTTTTAATTTGGCATGATTTGCAGTATGAGCCACAAAGGAAACTGCTGAGATACGCGGCAATTGAGCGGTTCTTCTTAAATTTAAAGATGGAGCGCGTCTGGCAACGTGATTACGCGAACCAGATGGAAGCGACAAAAGATATCACTGAGTACATCGTCGGCTTTTATAACTGCTTACGATTGCATTCAACGTTGGACAATTTACCACCCATGATTTACGAAAAAGAAATGGCAGCAAAAAAACCTATTGATGTGTCCGAAATAACTTGACCACTACATTACTTCCTTGGATTTTGCAACAGCAGAATTTTAACTTTGAACTTACTGCTTGAATAGGTTGGGGGTTTGTGAAGCGCTTACAATTCATCGCGTTCGCGACAATCCTGCACCAGCACTACATGAAGTTAAAGTGAATCCTGAAACGAAAAATGAGTCACAAGAATAAACTTGCAACTCATTGATTTGACTATTTAATTTGGTGCGTCGGGAGGGGCTCGAACCCCCGACCCATGCCTTAGAAGGGCATTGCTCTATCCAGCTGAGCTACCGACGCATTTATTTCATTAATCGTTTTTCGCAACGATAAAACTTCAGTTTTGAAAACTCAAAACGACAAATTTTCATCGCAAAAATCAGAAGGCTGAATAGTACATGGTATCGCTCGCTTATTCAAGAATGAATGCACTTGCAATACCGAATTCAAGCGGCTTTTGGTGCAATGCAATCTGCAAGACGCCTTGCCAGCGTATTGGCGACGACTGGATCAAATGCCTCGACCATGACTCGAATCAAGGGCTCAGTCCCGGAAGCTCGGATCAACACTCGGCCCTTGTTACCAAGTTCAGCTTCGACCTTACTTTTTTCTGAATTAAGCAATGCGTTTTTTTGCCATTCAAAGCCCGGAGAAACTTTAATATTAATCAATACCTGTGGAAACAATTCTAAATTTTCAAAACATTGATCCAGGCTTTTGCCATTGCGACGCAAAGCAGAAAGTACTTGAAGTGCGGATACGATGCCATCTCCTGTGGTGTGTTTATCCAAGCACAATAAATGCCCAGATCCTTCACCACCCAGTAGCCAGCCTCGCTCACGCATTTGCTCTAATACATAGCGATCTCCAACCTTAGCTCTGGCAAAATCAACACCCAGTTCTTTTAACGCCAACTCTACCGCCATATTTGTCATCAGCGTTCCAACTACACCTGGCACTGGGCCAATGGCAAGTCTATCCATCACCATCAAATACAGCAACTGATCACCATCGTAGATCTTGCCGTTTTTATCGACCATCATTAAGCGGTCTGCATCACCATCCAGAGCAATACCCAGATCGGCATGATTTGCTCTTACCGCCAATGCCAAGGCATCAGGAGCGGTTGCACCGACCTTGTCATTGATATTAAAGCCGTTAGGATGATTACCGATAGGAATGACTTCTGCACCTAATTCGTGAAATACATGTGGTGCAATGTCGTAGGCTGCACCATTGGCACAATCGACGACTATTTTTAACCCGCGCAAATCCAATTCGTTTGGAAAGGTGCTTTTGCAAAACTCAATGTAGCGTCCATTGGCATCACGTAGACGATGTGCTTTACCCAATTTATCTGAGCTGACGCAATCCATCACTAACTCAAGTTGCGCCTCAATGGCCAATTCAACTTCATCAGGAAGCTTCGTCCCCTGGGCAGAAAAAAACTTAATCCCATTGTCTTCATACGGATTATGCGAAGCTGAAATCACCACGCCTGCCGACAGACGCAAAGCACGTGTGAGATACGCCACGGCTGGTGTTGGCATTGGGCCTGACAGCATGACATCGACGCCCGCTGCAGCAAAACCGGCCTCTAGTGCAGCTTCCAACATATAACCTGAAACCCTGGTGTCTTTACCGATGAGCACTGTTGGCTTATTGCTGGTGTTGGCATCGACTTTGGCTAACACTTTGCCCGCGGCATAACCCAAACGCATGACGAAATCTGGAGTGATGGGACTAACGCCTACCTTGCCTCGAATACCATCTGTACCGAAATATTTTCTTGTCATTTTTTATCCTATCTCCATTAACTCAATGTTTGCCATACTTTGATGGCATCTACTGTTTCTGCTACATCATGAACCCGTACTATTTTTGCACCTTGCGCTAAAGCTGCAAGTGCGCCAGCCAAACTACCTGCCAGGCGACGCTCGATTGGTTTACCGGTTATTTCACCTATCATCGATTTTCGCGACACACCTGCCAACAAAGGCAAACCCAATTCTGACTGGTATTCAGAAATATTCTTAAACAGTGAAACATTATGCGTCAGCGTTTTACCAAATCCAAAGCCTGGATCAATACAAATTCTATTTTTACTTATTCCAGCTTGCCCACATTCATTAACTCGATGACGCAAAAAATCCAGCACTTCCTCATTGACATTGTCGTAGTGCGGCCTTTTTTGCATATCGGTTGGCGTACTCTGCATATGCATAATACATAGGCCAACGTTGCCATCCGCGACTGCATCGATTGACTCAGCAGATCGAAAACCTTGAACGTCGTTGATCATATCAACACCGGCCAAAATAGCTTCGCGCATCACTGCTGGTTTATAGGTATCTATCGACAGCGGTTTTCCGCAGTCACGCAAAGCATAGATCACAGGCATCAGACGTCTTAATTCTTCATCTAAAGAAAGTGCCTGGGCTCCTGGCCTGCTTGATTCAGCGCCAATATCGATGATATCAACGCCGTCTTGCATCATTTGTTCAGCGTGAGAGATCGCGCCATCCAGCGAGTTGAATTGTCCGCCATCAGAAAAAGAATCTGGCGTGACGTTGAGTATCCCCATGACCAACGGTTTGCTTTTTTCTCCAACTAAAGGAAAACGAAATCGACCACACTCAAAAAAATTATTCATAAATAAAATAAGGGCGAGGATCGCTCCTCACCCTCTTTAATTGTTCAAAATCAGATCAAAAATAGATCAAAATTCAGTGTTCCAACCCTATCACGCTGGTGCAGTCGCACTTGGTGATACACCACCTGGTGGAGTATCGGAAGCAGACTTGCGCGGTGTGTGTCCTTGTTTCGGTGGGCTAGGTTCAAGGCCATTCATAATGTCATTAATCTGATCTGCATCGATGGTTTCCCACTCCAGTAAAGCCTTGGTCATTGCCTCGACTTTGTCACGATTTTGCTCGAGTAACTGCCTCGATATCGCATACTGAGCATCCAAAATAAATCGGATTTCCGCGTCGACTTTTTGCTGAGTCGCTTCAGAAATTGTCTTGGATGAGGCACCGAAATAACCCTCTTGTTGGCTGTCTTCGTAAACCATAACACCGAGACTATCCGACATACCAAAGCGTGTCACCATTGCACGCGCCAGTTTTGTCGCACGTGAAAAGTCATTTGATGCACCAGTCGACATCTGTCCGACAAATAACTCTTCCGCAATACGGCCACCAAACAGGATCGCGATCTCTTCCAACATTTTGTCTTTATAGCCGCTG
This sequence comes from Undibacterium sp., assembly GCA_025359635.1. Classification (GTDB taxonomy): domain Bacteria; phylum Pseudomonadota; class Gammaproteobacteria; order Burkholderiales; family Burkholderiaceae_D; genus Undibacterium. The sequence continues at coordinate 22,195 of JANYFV010000196.1, forward strand.
ATTTGATCATGCTCTGGCAACTGCCATGTCAGGCCGAGTGCATTACCACGCGGCATAATTGTGACCTTATGAACAGGATCAGCTTTTGGCAATAATTTTGCTACAACTGCATGACCAGACTCATGATAAGCGGTGTTACGACGCTCATCTTCACGCATGACCATCGATTTACGCTCTGGCCCCATGTAAATCTTATCTTTGGCATCTTCAAAATCTTGCATCTCAACTAGACGTTTATTACGGCGTGCAGCGAACAAGGCAGATTCGTTGACCAGATTTGCCAGATCAGCACCTGAGAAGCCCGGTGTACCACGCGCAATAATATCTGCACGTACATCCGGTGCGATAGGCACTTTACGCATATGCACATTCAAGATCTGCTCGCGACCACGAATATCCGGCAAGCTCACAGTAACTTGTCGATCGAAGCGACCTGGGCGCAATAAGGCTTTATCCAAGACGTCGGCACGATTGGTTGCTGCAACCACAATCACGCCTGAATTTGGTTCAAAGCCGTCCATCTCAACCAGCATTTGATTCAGGGTTTGTTCGCGCTCATCGTTACCACCGCCCATGCCGGCACCACGATGACGACCAACCGCATCAATCTCATCAATAAAGATGATACAAGGTGAATGTTTTTTAGCATTCTCGAACATGTCGCGTACGCGAGATGCGCCGACACCAACAAACATCTCAACGAAATCAGAGCCGGAGATAGTAAAAAATGGCACCTTAGCTTCACCAGCAATTGCGCGCGCCAACAGTGTTTTACCGGTACCAGGGGGCCCAACCATCAGTACGCCACGTGGGATACGGCCGCCAAGTTTTTGAAACTTAGTTGGGTCACGCAAGAAATCAACTATTTCACTGACTTCTTCTTTGGCCTCATCGCATCCGGCTACGTCAGCAAACGTTACATTGTTGTTGGTATCGTCAAGCATGCGTGCTTTCGATTTACCGAAAGAAAAAGCTCCGCCTTTGCCGCCGCCCTGCATTTGCCGCATGAAGAATATCCAAACGCCAATCAACAGCAACATTGGAAACCAGGAGATAAAAACTTGAGAAAGGAAGGATTGTTCTTCTGGCGGCTTATTGTCAAATTTAATACCATTATTGACCAAGTCACCGACCAAACCGCGATCAAAAATAGTCAATTGCGATCTGACTTTTTTACCATCTAGCGTAGTGGCGACGACCGTGCGATTGACGTCATCAATGGTCGCGTCTTTAATATGCTTGGCTCTGACTTCGTCCAGAAACTCCGAGTAAGGCATAATGGTCGCACCAGACCCGAGTCCTTTGCCATCGAATTGTTTAAATACCATAAAAAGCACCAGGGCAATAACCACCCAAATGGCTGCTTTAGAAAACATATTGTTCACGAGGACTCCTTGGACGTACGTTAGTCGTACGAAATGCCATGCTAATGTAAGTGTTCATTCTACCCGTATTGGATAGAGCTTGCTAGAGAGGATATATTGACGACATTGATGAATATCAAGAGCAAATTGACTTATATTTAATTCTTTAAACCTTTTCCTAGTAAAAAAATCTCGGATGATTTGTCTTTACTCGCTTTAGGCTTCTTATTTGTGACTGTTTTGAACTCAGATTTAAATAGATCAAAGATAGTATTGTAAGCTGGCCCATGAAAGCATTTTACCAACAAGGCGCCATTTGGTTTCAAGTGGGCTTTTGCAAATGTCACTGCCAATTCGATAATGTATTCAATTCTCGCTGCATCAACCGTCGGAATACCGGAAAGATTGGGCGCCATATCAGACAAAACTAGGTCAACCTTACGACCCCGCAGCTTGGACTCTAGTTGCTCAAGCACTTCTTGCTCCTGGAAATCGCCTTGAATGAACTGCACATCCGCAATCGGCTCCATCATCAACAAATCCAGTGCGAAAATCTCTCCGAGTATCCCTCCGCCCTCTTTACCAGCGAGTTTGTTTCTGACATATTGTGACCAACTACCTGGTGTTGCTCCAAGATCGACGATAATTTGCCCGGATTTGATTAATTTTTCAGCTTCATCTATCTCTTTTAGTTTATAAACAGCCCTGGCACGATAGCCTTCTTTTTGCGCCAATTTCACATATGGATCATTTATGTGATCATGGACCCAATTTTGATTGAATTTATTCTTTGCCATTAGCGTAAAATACTGCCTTTAAAGGAATTTATATGTTAAAACTCACGCCCGCCGAACGTAGCGAATTGCGCGCCGAAGCGCACCCGCTCAAACCTATTGTACTTATTGGTGAAGCTGGGTTGTCACCAGCAGTCCTCAAAGAGATTGACGCTGGCCTAAACTCACACGGTTTAATTAAAGTACGCGTCTTTGGTGATGATAGGGACGCTCGCGTTGCCATGTACGATACCATTTGTAGCTCGCTAGAAGCTGCGCCGATTCAACATATAGGCAAACTATTTGTTATTTACCGCCCAAAACTGGATGGTGTGAAAGAAACCAGACTAGTTAAACGCGGTAAAGGCATGCGTGAAGTGACTATTGTCAAACCTAGTGCTAGCGGCACCAAAAAACCGTCGGTATCAAAAGTCATGGTAAAAGGCAATGAACGTGTTACTCAGGGCGGCAATATCAAACGCTCAAAACCACGTCAAAGCAGCGCAAAAAAGTCAGCATTAGGTAATTCCTAGTCGATCTTATGACATCACGGATGCTTGACTGGGGGTGCATTTTTTGTGCACCCCGATTATTTTTAGATATATTGCACGTTTAGCACTTCATATTCACGCACGCCAGCTGGTGCCTTTACACCAACCACGTCACCGGCATACTTGCCAATCAATGCGCGTGCGATAGGCGAAGTAATCGATACTTTACTCTCCTTGATATCAGCTTCGTCTTCACCGACAATTTGGTAGGTCACTTTCTGACCTGTTTCAAGATCTTCCAGGTGCACGGTGGAGGCAAACACCACTCTTCCTTCAGCATCGAGTGTGGTTGGATCAATGATTTGTGCCGCGCTTAGCTTGCCATCAATATCGGCAATGCGCCCTTCGATAAAACTCTGACGCTCTTTCGCAGCATCATAATCAGCATTCTCAGACAAATCTCCGTGAGCTCTTGCTTCTGCAATAGCGCTGATCACTGCTGGACGCTCTTTTGATTTAAGTTTGTGCAATTCTTGCTTGAGCAATTCTGCGCCAAACTTGGTTAGAGGTACTGTACTCATATCTTTAACTTTAAAATGAAAGGGGCTAACCCCAATATAAAAAATGCAAATAGAAATTGCTGGTGGCGATAGCATCACCAAAACACATAATTCCCAAACTTACTCTTACGGCATTATCAGCATCGCAATTTCCATACTAATCTTGGCACTACTCTAAAGCCGATAAAAAAGACAGAAGCCACATGAACACCAGCAAAGCTGTTGTTACCTGCGGCTTCGTTCTAAAAACCAACGCTTAAAAACTTACTCTTGAAAACTTAGTGTAAGGTTTTATGCAGTCCTTGTAAATCATAGACATGCAATTCATTCAGGTGGCGCATACCTTCTACGGCTGCTTCTGCTCCAGCGATAGTCGTATACGTCACCGCACCAGCTGCCAGAGACGAAACCCGAATAGCACGAGAATCGTTGATGGCATTACGCTTTTCTTCGACGGTGTTGATCACCATGGCAATCTCGCGATTTTTGATGATATCAACAACGTGCGGTCGGCCTTCTGCAACTTTGTTAATTGTTGCACATGGAATTCCTGCAGCGACTATTGCCGCAGCCGTCCCTTTAGTCCCAACTAATCCAAAGCCCATGCTCAACAAATCTTGAGCAATTTTCACTGCGCGTGGTTTATCTGCGGCTTTCACACTCAAGAAGACTTTACCTGATTTTGGTAGTTTGATGCTTGCACCGAGTTGCGATTTAACGAAAGCCTCGCCAAAAGTTTTCCCGACACCCATAACTTCACCAGTCGACTTCATCTCAGGACCAAGAATTGTATCAACACCGGGAAACTTTACAAATGGGAATACGGCTTCCTTCACACTAAAGTATGAAGGCACTACCTCGTTTAGTATTCCTTGAGAATCCAAAGACTGACCGACCATGCAACGTGCAGCAATTTTAGCCAGTTGCAGACCGGTTACCTTCGAAACAAACGGGACAGTACGTGATGCGCGCGGATTCACTTCAAGAACGAAAACAACATCTTTCCCATCTTGCTGCTGTATCGCAAATTGCACATTCATTAAACCAACTACGTTCAAACCTTTTGCCATCAATGAGGTTTGTCGCTTTAACTCTGCGATCGTCTCTTGCTTGAGAGAATACGGTGGCAATGAACAGGCTGAATCACCGGAGTGAACCCCAGCCTGTTCAATATGTTCCATGACACCACCGATAAACGTGCGCTGCCCATCCGACAAACAATCGACGTCGACTTCAATCGCATCATTTAGAAACCGATCAAGCAAGACCGGTGAATCATGCGAAACTTTAACTGCTTCACGCATATATCGTTCGAGATCACGACGCTCATGCACGATTTCCATCGCACGCCCACCTAAGACATAGGAAGGACGAACCACCAATGGGTAGCCGATTTCTTCAGCCAACTCGAGAGCATCAGCTTCAGTACGAGCAGTACGATTTGGCGGTTGACGCAAGCCTAATTCATGCAGCATTTTTTGGAAACGTTCACGATCTTCAGCGGCATCGATCATGTCTGGCGAGGTACCGATAATAGGCACGCCATTCGCTTCCAACTCAAGCGCAAGCTTCAAAGGAGTTTGCCCACCGTATTGCACAATCACGCCGACAGGTTTTTCTTTATCGACGATTTCGAGCACGTCTTCCAGCGTTAGCGGCTCAAAATACAGACGGTCCGAAGTATCGTAATCTGTCGAAACCGTTTCAGGATTGCAGTTAACCATGATGGTTTCATAGCCATCTTCACGCATTGCAAAAGCAGCATGGACACAGCAATAATCAAATTCAATACCTTGGCCAATACGATTAGGTCCGCCGCCCAGCACCATGATTTTTTTCTTATCAGTTGGTGCTGATTCGCATTCTTCCTCATAGGTTGAATACATATAGGCAGTTTTAGTTGCGAACTCACCCGCGCAAGTATCAACGCGTTTGTACACCGGGCGCACATTTAATGCACGCCGCTGATTACGCACGGCGGTATCAGTCGTTTTCAACAGTTTGGCGAGGCGTCGATCGGCAAAACCTTTTTGCTTTAACTTGAGCAAAACTTCTTTATCGATCATATCGAGAGTTTGCGTATCGAGCCACAATTCGATATCGATAATGTCTTTGATCTGCGCCAGAAACCAAGGATCAATATGCGTCAACTTATGCACTTCCTCCAAAGTAAATCCATGGGCGAAAGCGTCACCAACATACCAAATGCGATCTGGGCCTGGCTCACCCAATTCTTTTTCCAAAATCTCACGATCCTGAGTTTTTTCGTTCATGCCATCAACGCCAACTTCCAAGCCGCGCAAAGCTTTCTGGAACGACTCTTGAAAGGTGCGGCCAATCGCCATGACTTCGCCCACAGATTTCATTTGTGTGGTGAGGCGATTGTCAGCTTGCGGAAATTTTTCGAAAGTAAATCGAGGAATTTTTGTAACTACGTAATCAATTGAAGGCTCAAACGATGCCGGTGTAGCACCGCCGGTAATATCATTGCGCAATTCATCCAGGGTAAAACCCACGGCCAGTTTCGCGGCAATTTTTGCGATTGGAAAACCGGTAGCTTTAGAAGCCAAAGCGGAAGAACGCGAGACCCGTGGATTCATCTCGATGACGATCATGCGTCCGTCAAGCGGATTGATGGAGAACTGCACGTTGGAGCCACCAGTATCCACACCAATTTCACGCAACACTGCCAACGAGGCATTGCGCATGATCTGATATTCTTTATCAGTCAGCGTTTGCGCCGGCGCTACTGTAATTGAATCACCGGTGTGCACGCCCATAGGATCTAGGTTTTCGATAGAACAGACGATAATGCAGTTGTCCGCTTTATCGCGCACCACTTCCATTTCATACTCTTTCCAGCCGATCAAAGATTCCTCAATCAACAACTCACTGGTCGGCGATGCTTCCAGGCCGCGTTTGCAAATCGTTTCGAATTCTTCTTCGTTATAGGCAATTCCGCCACCGGTGCCGCCCATGGTAAATGAGGGGCGAATAATCGTCGGGAAGCCCAGTGTTTTTTGCACTGCCCAAGATTCATCCATGGTATGCGCCACACCAGAACGGGCAGAACCCAGCCCGATCTTGGTCATTGCATCTTTAAATTTGGAACGGTCTTCTGCCTTATCAATTGCTTCTGGAGAAGCGCCGATTAACTCGCACTTATACTTCTCTAAGATTCCGTGTTTATGCAAATCCAAAGCGCAATTGAGTGCAGTCTGCCCACCCATCGTCGGCAAGATAGCATCCGGACGCTCTTTGTCGATAATGCGTTCAACTACTTGCCACGTAATCGGCTCGATGTAGGTCACATCGGCCATTTCCGGATCGGTCATGATCGTGGCCGGATTACTATTGACCAGAATAACTCTATAGCCCTCTTCGCGCAGTGCCTTACATGCCTGTGCGCCAGAATAATCAAACTCACATGCCTGGCCAATGATGATGGGGCCAGCACCAATAATCAGAATACTTTTTATATCAATACGTTTAGGCATTTTAATTTTTCTCCATCTTTGCCTGAGCCATCAATGTGGTAAAGCGGTCAAACAGGTAGGCGATATCGTGCGGACCTGGCGATGCTTCCGGATGACCTTGAAAACAAAATGCTGGTTTGTCTGTGCGCGCAAAACCCTGCAAAGAGCCATCAAATAGCGAAACATGTGTTACCCGGCAATTGGCTGGCAGAGTTGCACCATCAACCGCGAAACCATGATTTTGCGACGTGATTAATACTTGCTTGCTATCGAGATCTTGCACCGGATGATTCGCACCATGATGGCCGAATTTCATCTTTAAAGTTTTAGCACCAGAAGCTAAAGCCATAATTTGATGGCCGAGACAAATACCAAAAGTAGGAATACCTTTTTCAATCAACTCTTTTGTCGCAGCGATTGCATAATCACAAGGCTCCGGATCACCAGGACCATTCGACAAAAAGACACCATCCGGATTCAGCGCCAATACATCGGCCGCTGTCGATTGCGCTGGAAGCACGGTGACCTTGCATCCTCGTTGCGCCAGCATACGCAAGATATTGCGCTTGACACCAAAATCGAAAGCCACGACATGAAACTTCGGATTGGATAAGACACCATAGCCTTTGCCCAAAGTCCATTCAGTTTCAGTCCATTCGTAGACTTTTTTAACTGAAACGACTTTAGCCAAATCCATCCCGGAAAGACCAGGAAATGACTTTGCCAATGCGATCGCTTTTGCCGCATCAGCGCCAACCAGAATGGCGCCGCCCTGAGCACCTTTTTCGCGCAAGATACGTGTCAATTTTCTGGTGTCTATGCCTGCGATCGCAACAATATTTTGCGATTTCAAATAATCAGACAAAGATTGTTCAGATCGGAAATTCGACAGCAAAAGCGGCAGATCTTTAATAATTAAACCCGCTGCGTGAATTTTATCGGACTCAACATCCTCAGAATTCACACCAGTATTGCCAATGTGGGGATAGGTCAAAGTCACGATTTGTGAGTTATAACTAGGGTCAGTTAAAATTTCCTGATACCCGGTCATGGAAGTGTTAAAAACAACTTCGCCGATGGTGTGTCCTGTAGCGCCTATAGACACCCCGGTGAATATCGTGCCATCAGCGAGGGCAAGAATAGCGGTGGCATCTTGGTTGGGACGTAAAGACTGCGGAATGGGCAGCAAGGGCAACTCCTATAATGTTACCGCCGCTGCGCCGCACAAGTATGATCGTAGCAAGTGTCACCCAGAGAAATCGAGGGCAACAAGAACGATCAAATGAGAGTGTGAATTAGGTATGCGCTACGACGAGATTTGAATTAGCTAAACCCTTGAATTATAGCGCAAAACCACCCTTCAAGCAATCGCCCTCACCAGAGAAAAGCGAACTTAAGGAAAAACTTTATGTCAATTTTGCTTGCCTACACAACCAAAGCGGCAATACCAGCCTTGGCAATCTGAGCATCTTCCGAAGATTTAACGCCAGAAACCCCCACAGCCCCTACACATTGGCCGTTAACCATAATAGGCACTCCGCCTTCCAACATCCCCTCTAGCAAAGGCGCACTAAGAAATGAATACCGGCCGTTATTAATAATATCTTCATACACTTTTGATTCACGTCGCCCAAGCGCGGCAGTGGCAGCCTTGGCTGGCGCAATATGAGAAGAAATAGGTGCGACACCGTCAAGACGTTGCAACCACATCAGATGCCCACCATCATCAACGATGGCAATAACTACCGCCCAACCATTGACCTTCGCCTCAGCCTCAGCAGCGGCTGCAATTACTTTTACATCATCCAACGTCAATACCAATTTAGTTTGCATAATATGCTCCAGTTTAAAGATGGATGATTGTACGGGAAGCATATTAAGTATACAAAGCAAAAATCACCATGCTTTAAAAATTACTAAAAAAGCAATTAAAATCCCAAAGTTTACATTATTCAAAAGATCGCTTACATTAGTCCAGTTTTCAAATCAGGTGCACCAATGCAAAAAAAGGGTTTTAGATTTTCTAACAATGTTAAATTTATCATTACGGTAATTTTGCTTCAGGCCGCGATCAGCAATCAATGCCGGGCAGCAGAAAACCCAACTCCAGAGCCATCGGCAGCACTCATCAAACTTCAAGAATTACGTAACCGCGCCTCAGATCTAACAGTAAAAGCAATGGACATGCTAGGTATACGCTACAAGCGTGGCGGAAGCACCCCAGAAAATGGCTTGGATTGCAGTGGATTTGTGCGATACGTATTTAAGGATGCAGTCGGCGCCGAACTCCCCCGAACTTCAAATGAAATAAGTAAAGTTGGCGAAAATATCCAGACCAAAGATTTGCAGCCTGGCGATCTGGTTTTTTACAATACGCTGCGCAGGGGATTCTCGCATGTCGGAATTTATTTAGGCGACAATAAATTCATACACTCACCTTCTGCCGGCGGACAGGTGCGCATAGAAAGCATGGACATCGGCTATTGGAAAAAGCGCTTTAACGGAGCGCGAAGAATCAATGAAGAGCAAAAAGCAGTGCCTGCGATTCAAGCAACACTGAAAACAGTGAATTAACCCTGCTAATTAACGCTCCTGTAAACTACGAATTTTTTGTTTAAGCTCAGGCATGATAGCCATCGCAGCACGCTCACCAGCAAGAATAGCAAGGTTACGACCGGCAAAATCACTTCCCTTCATTCCCGGCAAATCTGGCTTAATCACAATATCAGCCGTTTTCAATTCAAAATAATTCAAACTCTGCCCCATAATAGTAAAAGTTTGCATGAGCACCTCAAGCGAACTTGAAGCAGCCTGCGCGTCAGGCTGACTTGAAATATTCACGGCAATGACGAGATCAGCCCCCATCTCCCGAACATATCTTACGGGCACAGGGGACACCAAACCACCGTCAACATACAGATGCTCATTGATTTTTACTGGTTGAAACAATCCCGGCACCGCAGATGATGCCCTTACCGCCAAGCCAGTATTTCCCCTTTGAAATAGCACTGGCAAACCAGAATTTAGATCCGTTGCAACTGCACCAAATGGTTTTTTTAATTTTTCAATTGGTACTTGCAATACCATTTTGTTGACATAGGCTTGCAGGGCCTCACCCTTTAACACACCGCTGGATTTCGCAAAAAACGGCAATGACCAATCCGAAATCGTCGCCTCATCCATTTCCAGCGCCATCTTCTGCAAAGCGAATCCATTATTACCCGCCGCATACATAGCACCGACCACACTACCGGCACTAGTACCAACGATTACATCCGCAATAATTCCCTGTGATTCCAATGCCTTTATCACACCAATGTGTGCAAAACCACGCGCGGCACCACCACCCAAGGCCAGCCCAATTCGAACAGGCCTCAAAACTTTTGCCACTGGCACGACGATTTGCGGTGTTATTGCGACCGGCAACTGAACCGGCGGAGCAACACTGGTACACGCATTCAAAATGAAAACACTGGCAAAAGTTAGCTTAAAGAGTTTTTTTAAGCGAAGAAAAGATAATTCAGGCATGAAGAGTGCTTTGGCTGAAAAAATAAATAGAGTGGAACCATCTTGGCGATATACATCGCAAGAAGATCAAAATGAGAAACAATTTGGAATGAACCACAGATGAGTGCCTATGCAATACAAAGGCAAAAATTGGCGGAAGCGGTGAGATTCGAACTCACGAAGGACTCTCATCCTCGCTAGTTTTCAAGACTAGTGCCTTCAACCGCTCGGCCACACTTCCGTACCAGGTACAACAGATAAAAGAGAGGCTTAAAAATACACAAGCGCCTCTTCAAGCCCGCTATTATACCCACTATTTTGAGAATTAAAATAGAAATAAAATAAATTCATGTGAATATTTTTATCGAAGCCAACAAAGAGCAATACGATTTACATTCCTTGCTAACAAATTACGGCAAATTACTTATTCGCTCTCAAGAAACAATTGCTGCAAATCGTTTAAAAAACGCCTCCCCAAGATGGTCGGCCGGATTATTTTATGATCCCTTTCTATCAAACCTTTTTTCTCAGCAATGATGAGTGGCTTTTCCAGGGAACTGAGCAATAGACCGGTACGATCATTAAATAGATTTACCTCAAAACCTTGATTCAGACGCAAGGCATTGAGCATAAATTCGAAGCCGATTTCGTTTCGGGGGATTTCTGTAGACTCTTGAACTGCAGCACCGCGCAAACTTTCTTCCATGTAGGTTTTAGGCTGCTTGTAACGCGCTTGACGAACGATACGATGCGGGAAAGACAATTTGGAGTGTGCGCCTGCACCAATACCAAGATAGTCGCCAAAATTCCAATAGTTCAAATTGTGCCTGGCTTCACGACCTCGCTTGGCATAGGCCGAGACTTCGTAGTTCCCATATTGCGCCTGCAGCATCCGAGCTTGAATTTCATCTTGCATCTCTGCACTTAAATCATCATCAGGAATAACAGGTGGGTATTTTGCGAAATAGGTGTTTGGCTCCAGCGTCAAATGATACAAGGACAAGTGTTGTGGCGCGAATTGAATAGCCGTGTCAACATCGCGCTTCGCTTCTTCCAAGGTTTGACCTGGCAAAGCAAACATTAGGTCGAGATTGATATTATCAAAATATTTTTGCGCGATATCAATCGCTCTTGATGCCTCATCACCATCATGAATACGCCCTAGCGCTTGCAGATGCTGCGAATTAAAACTTTGTATACCAATTGATAGGCGATTGATACCGCTAGCATGAAAAGAGCGAAATTTTTCAGTCTCAAACGTACCAGGATTGGCCTCCATGGTTATTTCAGCATTTCCATCAATCGGAAGCAAAGTTCTGACGTCAGACAGCATTCGATCTAGCCCTGCTGCCGACATTAAGCTGGGTGTACCGCCACCGATAAAAATGGTATAAATTTTACGCCCCCATACCAGAGGGAGGGCAGCCTCAAGATCGGCGCGCAATGCAGACAAATACAGGTCTTCATCGAAACTTGTTTTTACTTCATGCGAATTAAAATCGCAATAAGGACATTTTCTGACGCACCAGGGAAAATGAATATACAAAGACAGCGGTGGCAAAGCGCTTAAATTTAAGCTGCCGGATCTTAGATAGTGATCGGCAACCTGTTGCGGAATCTCTGAAAGTGATCTGCCATCACCAGGATTTTCAAAGTTCGTCACTGGCTTAATCGGAATGATCATAATTTTTCAAGCAAAGAGCGCAATGCTTGACCACGGTGCGACAAACTATTTTTCAACTCAGGCGATAATTCGGCCGCGGTTTTTCCCATTGAAGGTATGAAAAAGTAAGGGTCGTATCCGAACCCATATTCACCACGCGGTGTCGATATAATTTCGCCGATCCAGCGGCCATCAGCAATGATAGGCTGCGGGTCAAATTCGGAGCGCACGTACACTAAAACACAGTAGTAATACGCGGATCGATCCTGCTGCTCTTCAAGATTACTAACCAATTCTTGATTATTTCTGCTGTCCGATTTTGGTTCGCCTGCATATCGCGCAGAGAACACGCCCGGCGCTCCATGAAGTGCATTAACGCACAGCCCGGAATCATCGGCCAGGGCGGGCAAACCTGTCAAACGTGCGGCGTGCCGCGCTTTCGCCAGAGCATTTTCAACAAAGGTCAGAAAGGGCTCATCCGCCTCTGGCACGTCAAATTCCGATTGCACATGCAAGCTTATATTGAGCGGCGCCAAAATTTGGCTAAACTCCCTTAATTTTCCTTGATTGTTTGACGCCAATACAATTTTCCGCATCATACTATTGGCAATCCTAACACTTGTTTTTGCAAAATAATGAGATCAGCAATGCCGGTTGAAGCTAGCTCCAGCAAAGAATTAAGTGTAGCGCGATCAAATGCAACGCCTTCGGCTGTGCCTTGCACTTCTATAAAGTGCCCGGTTTCTGTCATCACCACGTTCATATCGGTATCACAGTTGGAATCTTCCAGATAATCCAAATCAAGCACAGGCGAACCTTGATAGACACCAACCGAAATAGCTGCCACAAAGTGTTTCAGTGGAATCTTGGAAATCACTCCACGCTCTAGCAATTTTGAAAACGCATCATAGGCCGCCACCATTGCACCGGAAATAGCCGCAGTTCGAGTCCCGCCATCGGCTTGAATAACATCGCAATCGATATGCAAAGTGCGCTCACCAAACGCCTCCAAATCAAAAGCAGCGCGCAGAGAGCGGCCAATCAGTCTCTGGATTTCTTGAGTACGTCCCGACTGCTTTCCCTTGGCTGCTTCTCTATCCATCCGGGTATGCGTGGAGCGTGGCAACATACCATATTCGGCGGTCAACCACCCCTGTCCCTTACCTTTAAGAAAACCCGGCACCTTATCTTCAATACTGGCGGTGCAAATTACTTTAGTATCACCAAATTCAATTAACACGGAACCTTCCGCATGTTTGGTGAAATCACGATTGATTACTACGGGGCGCAGAGCATTTGCAACACGCCCACTAGGGCGGAGAAATTGGGACATAGTCATTAATATTTAGTTGTTAGTTACTGCTTGTTAGGTTTTACTAGCTAATTTTTACTTGAGATACGAGATGATTTATGGATGGCATTACGGATTTCATCGATGGCTTTTTCAATTTCTGCATCGTTGAACACATCACTTTCCATGGCCTCTGTATCGGCCGAATAAGGCGCCTGGATCGTCGTGGTGATAGAGCCGATAGGCAAGGTATTGGTCGAGATAATAGTTGTATCTTCAAGCCTGTCTTCACCCTCCCACATCATGGCAAGCGCAGTGACGTTATCACTATTTTTACCTGCGATATCGATCGCAGAATGAATTAGCTCAGGAATAGCTCGCACTATTGTATGGTCATGTAAACTCTGCGCTAGCATATGATCTGGCAAAACGCCCCAGAGTCCATCAGAGCATAACAAGATCAAATCACCAGCCTGCAACGACACCCTGCGTGATAACTCAACGATCGGTGCATTCGGCGCACCCAGGCAATTGAACAACTTATTTCTATCTGGGTGCGTATGTCGCTCTGAAGGATCGACCTTACCTTGCGCGATCAGGGTTTCCAGGCGCGAATGATCTTTGGTGCGTAATAAGACTTGGCCTTGGCGCATCCAATACAGGCGAGAATCGCCGCAATGCGCCCAGTAAGCATTGCCGTTTTGGATCAGGCACGCAACAATAGTTGTACGTGGCGTTTCTGGTAAATTATTCGTGATGCGATAACGATGAATCTCGTTATGCGCCGCCAAAAAACTCTCTTCCAAAAACCGTTCAGGTCGGCCTATCATTGGTAGCGCTTGTTTTTGGAACAAATTACCGATTGTTTGCATGGCAATTGCTGCAGCCATATCGCCAAGGATATGTCCACCCATGCCATCTGCAAGTAAAAGCAAAATCGTATCCCGGGTAAAACTGTAACCCATACGATCTTGATTGACCTTGCGGCCACCGATATGACTTTCTTGATAAACTGAGAATCGCATTAAATAGGGTATTTCAATAAAAAAACAGTGCAGTGATGATGCTCATTCACCGGGCTTTATATATTAGTATTTTCTTGGATGGTTGTATGATCTTTCTGACTACGTTTCTTCAGGCGAAATGCAATTAGAGTATTGAATTTTTGCGTGATTTTCTCAACAAAAGTTAATTCTTTTTGCGGCTGAACTTTAGTAGACAAGGCCTTTTGTACAGCGAAAACGCTTTGTGGTCTCTCTAGCGGATCCATTTTCAAACACCAGCGCACCACCTCAATCAAGTCTGGCGAATACAAACCTTCCAGCTTACGGAAATGGTTTTCCATTTTATCCATGGTTTTACGCTGATCTGATGGCTGCGGCGGCGCTCCTACCATACAGGCAAAAATCGAGGCGCCAATACTGTAGATGTCAGTCCAAGGGCCAAGGTTTCCATTCTTCAAATACAATTCCGGAGCTGCAAAGCCTGGCGTGTACATAGGATAAAGTTTAGGCAAATCTGTTTTCAATGTTTGGCGCGCAGCACCAAAATCTAGCAGAATTGGCGTGCCATCGAGGCGCAAATAAATGTTCGCAGGTTTTAAATCCAGATGAAGCAATTTATTCGTGTGCACTTCACGTAAGCCGTTCATCACCTGACTGAACATTCTGCGAATGAAGCGCTCGGAAACCAAAGGCTTTTCACCTTTATCGCGGCGGCGCAAAATATGTTCCTGCAACGATCGGCCCGACTCGTAAGCCATCACCATATACACTGTTTCGTTCGCGCGAAAAAAATTAATGACGCTGACAACATTGGGATGAGCGATACGCGCTAGCGCCCGCCCTTCCTCAAAAAAACACTTTAAGCCGATACGATAAACCGGCAGGTTTTCAGAGGAAATAGATGGCACCAATTCACCCTGCTGGCGCAAAGCCAGAGAACTAGGCAAATATTCTTTAATCGCGACAGCGTTTCCGTCTTCGTCAGAAGCCAGATAAACGATACTAAACCCACCGGATGCAATTTTCTTTACAATACGGTATCCAGAAATTTCTAAGCCATCAGGCAAAGGTGCGTTATTTTGTGCGGCCATATCATCCTATATCCATCTGTATAGATAGATTGTGTTGATTATTTGAGCGTTTGTAAAGACACACCTCATCGCATCAGCGGCAACAAAGTGATTTAATGTCTTTTTTTATTAAAATTATTAATTTCTACTATCGTAACAGCATACCAAGGAAATCCATTGAGCATTTATAGCATGACTGGCTTTGCCACCAGCACAGTAGAAACTGATGCTGGAACAATAACGACTGAAATCAAGAGTGTCAATTCTCGTTTTCTTGATCTTCAGTTTCGTATTAATGATGATTTTCGATCGATAGAGCCACTTTTTAGAGACGCGATTGCGCGCAAACTTTTTAGGGGTAAAGTTGAATGTCGCTTTAGCTTTGGCAAGAAAACCAGCAACGTAAATAGCAAAGCGCTCAACGCTGTCACTCTTGCGCAAATCGCACAATTTCAGACTGAGATCAGTCAACAGTTTCCTTCGGCAGCGCCATTAAGTAGCAATGAAATCCTGCGCTGGCCTGGAGTCATTGAAGAATCTGAAATCAACGCCGATTCACTCCAAGCCACAATTACCGCAACGATCAACGCAACCTTAGAGGCCTTTCTCATCAGCCGAGAGCGTGAAGGCACTGCATTAGAATTAGAGTTGACCAGTCGTATCAGTGGAATGGAAGGCATCGTTCAACGCATTACTCCCATGATGCCTTTAGTTGTTCAGCAATTTCAACAAAAAGCCACGACTAGGCTAGAAGAAGCGTTAGGCCTGGCGATGCAAAAAGCTAACCAAAACAACTCGCAAACAATTACTCGCGATGAAGCGCTAGACAGAATCCGGCAAGAAGTCACCATGTACGGAATTCGTATTGATGTCACAGAAGAACTTGGACGCTTGTCTGCGCACCTGACGGAAACTCGTCACATCCTCAAAAAAGGTGGGCAAGTCGGAAAGCGTCTAGATTTTATGATGCAAGAGTTAAATCGGGAGGCGAATACTCTGGGATCGAAGGCAGCTATCAAAGAATTAGCCGATGCGTCGATGGAATTGAAATTACTTATTGAGCAGATGCGCGAGCAAGTACAAAATCTTGAATAGAAGCAACATTTAAAATATACTGAGCGAAGTATATTTTAAATGCAATACGTGCAACTAATTACTAAAGTTCATGTGAAATTTTTCAACACTTCCTTTTTTTATCAAAGACTTGTAAGTTTCGACTAGAGAAAATTATGCGAACAACAACATCTACTGCCGGCAGTTTGTTTATGGTTGCGGCGCCCTCAGGTGCTGGTAAATCGACTTTGGTCAATGCCCTACTCCAGCTAGAACCTGCCATCAAATTATCGGTTTCTTTCACAACCAGAGCACCTCGCCCGGGAGAAGAAAACGGGCGAGAGTATCACTTTACAACAGTTGAAGACTTTCTATTGCGTAAAGCACAAGGCGAATTTTTAGAATCTGCCGAAGTACATGGTAATTTCTACGGCACCTCCAGGATTCTTATTGAACAACAAATGCAAGCAGGCACCGATATTTTGCTGGAAATTGACTGGCAAGGAGTGCAACAAGTCAAAAAACGCTTCCCGAATGCAGTTGGTATATTTATACTCCCGCCGTCAATCCAGGTGCTAGAAGATCGCTTAAACAAGCGCGGACAAGATGAACCTCAGGTCATTACCAGACGAATTCTTGCCGCTGGAGGTGAAATCGCGCACGCTCCTGAGTTCGAATATGTTATTATTAATCAAGAGTTTGCGATAGCATTGTCAGAATTGAACGCTATCGTTAAAGCCACACGCTGCCGACTTGCGCAGCAAGCGATGCGCAATGCAGCGCTGTTTGCCCTTTTGGGCATTCATGCTAACCCTACAACTTAAGGAAATAAAATGGCACGTATTACTATCGAAGACGCACTAAAACACATCCCAAATCGTTTTCAACTGACTTTGTGCGCTACTTACCGCGCGCGTCAGTTGTTACAAGGTCATACCCCAAAGGTGGATGCCAAGGACAAACCAACAGTCATCGCATTACGTGAAATTGCTGAAGGCAAAATCGGTATTGAAATGCTGAAAAAAGTCCCGTTTTAATTCTGCGCAGCGCTACACCGTGAAACGGCTGGGGACCAGACAGAATGAATCTTACCAACAACCATTCTGCTCTCCCTGCCAATTCTGAAAAATCAGTTTTACGCCCCACTACGCCTCAAAAAAAGAAGTCCTTCGCAACACACTCTGCAAAAGAAATACCGCCAGTAATTAGCGTTGCCTCCATCACGGATCTGACCACGACACTTTCCGAATACCTTTCTATCAGTGACCTCAAATTGGTCAAAGATGCGTATCGATTTTCCGATGAAATGCATCTAGGTCAAGTTCGAAAATCCGGTGAACCTTACATCTCTCATCCGATCGCTGTTGCAGAAATTTGCGCGGAATGGAAGCTTGACGTGCAAGCCATCATGGCGGCACTCTTGCATGACGTCATGGAGGATCAAGATGTCACCAAAGAAGAACTGATAGAACGCTTTGGTGCGCCTGTCGCCGCGATGGTTGATGGCTTATCTAAACTGGAGAAAATAGAATTTCAGAGTCACATAGAGGCGCAGGCTGAAAATTTCCGGAAGATGTTATTAGCGATGGCGCGTGACGTACGCGTTATCTTAGTCAAACTCGCTGATCGCTTGCACAATATGCGTACGCTGGGGGCGATGTCACCAGAAAAACAGCGCCGCATTGCCAGCGAGACGATGGAAGTTTATGTGCCTATCGCTCACCGCCTTGGCTTGAATAATATCTACCGTGAGTTGCAAGATCTGGCCTTTGCACACACCTATCCTATGCGCTACCGGACACTCGCAAAAGCAGTGAAATCTGCCAGAGGCAACCGCCGTGAAGTCGTCAACAAGATTATGCAAAATGTCACGGCGTCGCTCACTGATGCGGGAATTAATGCGCAGGTTTTTGGCCGTGAAAAAACGCTGTACGGCATCTATTGCAAAATGCGAGACAAACAACTGAGCTTTTCGCAAGTGCTAGATGTGTATGGATTTCGTGTGGTTGTTGAGAATCTTCAAAATAGCTATTTTGCACTTGGCACCTTGCATGCCTTGTACAAACCTATGCCTGGAAAATTCAAAGACTACATCGCCATTCCCAAGTCCAATGGCTATCAGTCTCTGCATACTACATTGATTGGCCCGTATGGTACCCCAGTAGAATTTCAGATACGCACCCAAGACATGCATCACGTCGCAGAATCTGGTGTTGCTGCACATTGGCTCTACAAGAATGAAGAAGGGTCGCTGACCGATTTGCAGCAACGCACGCATGCCTGGCTACAATCCTTGCTCGACATACAAAAACAAACGGGTGATTCTGCAGAGTTTCTTGAACATGTCAAGATTGATCTATTCCCAGATTCTGTGTATGTATTCACACCAAAGTCGAAAATTATCGCGTTGCCAAGGGGCGCGACCGCTTTAGATTTTGCCTACACAATTCATACCGACATTGGTGATCAGGCCATTGCCACAAGGATTAATAACGAACCTGTACCTTTACGCTCCGAGTTGAAAAATGGCGATATCATTGAGATTATTACCTCACCTAATTCACGCCCCACGCCAAATTGGTTAAGCTATGTTCGCACGGGTAAAGCGCGATCTGCGATCCGACATTATTTACGCACAATCAATCTCAACGAATCAGTAGAATTAGGCAAGCAATTGCTCGCGCAGGCATTGGTTGCAGTGCATCTCAATCCAGAATTACCCGATTCATTGGTCGACAAACTTCTCAATGAATCTAGTGCAAATTCACTGGAAGAAATACATACGGATATCGGCATAGGCAAGCGCATGGCGGCCTTAGTCGCAAGACATATTCTCGATCTGGTTGAAGATGATTCACCGTCTATCCCGTTTCAACTTTTTGACGGTGACTTGAATAACAAACCCGATCCAGTCATTATTTATGGCAGTGAAGGTGTCTCGGTTCAACTAGCCCCATGCTGTCTTGCGATACCAGGCGATAGCGTCATTGGCCAACTCAAACGCGACCAGGGCTTAATCGTGCATAGGGACGATTGCAGCAATGCCAGACGCATGCAAGTGAAAGAACCGGATCGTTGGATCGACGTGAGTTGGGGCGAAGATTTAAACCGCCGATTTGATTGCCGCATCACCGTGATGGTCAACAATCAACGCGGCGCTCTTGCCCGTATCGCAGCCGAAATCGGTGAATCAGATGTCAATATCAGCCACGTCAGCATGGAAGATGGTCAAGCGAACGATATGACCAATATTCACTTCACAATACAAATTGAAAATCGCACACACTTAGCGAGATTAATACGCAACGTTAAACATTTAACTGGTGTCATCAAAATCTGGCGCGAACACCTGTAATCATCAACCAATAGATAAAAAGCGAGTATAGGCTCGCTTTTTATCTTCAAAAATACATCATGTATCAATGATGTATTTTCTGATGCACTCTTCGCAAGCCAAACCAAACAGCACCAGCAATAATTGGAATTAACAATCCTGTCACTAGCTCAGGATTTATCTGCACACCAACCGCCTTCAAGCCTTTCCCTGCGTACTGGAACAAGCCAGCAACGTAATATGTAATCGCGGCGACCGACAAGCCTTCAACCGCCTGTTGCAAACGTAATTGTTGTGCTGCCCGGGTATTCATCGATTGTAAAATCTTTCGATTTTGCTGCTCTTGTACGATTCCTACTCTGGTACGTAACAAATCATTGGTATGGGCAATGCGATCAGCCAGCGCCTCTTGACGACGCACAATCGCTTCGCAAGTATTCATTGCTGGCGCAAGGCGTCGCTCCATGAATTCACCGATAGTAGGCACGCCTTCGATTCTAAGCTCACGCAACTCCTCTATGCGAGATTGCACCAATCTAAAATAGGCTTTCGACGCAGAGAAACGATAATTATTCTCCATAGACAATTTCTCGATGCGTGCTGCAAGATCAATAATTTGTCGTAATAAAATTTGCTCCGAATCGGTCTCATCATCCTGCGCGACATCGGCTGCGAGACCTCTGCTCAACGTCATCGCGGCGGTTAACCTGACTAATTCATTCTCTATGGCAGCCAACACTGGCGCGGCTTTTTGCGCGTGCGGCAAGCCCAACAAGGCCATCATTCTGTAGGTTTCAATCTCAAGCAAACGCTGCACAATACGACCTGCCTGCTGATCCAGAAAATCCTCATCCTTAACAATAAAACGGCTAAAGCCATCCGCCTGAATTAAAAAATCTGTCCATACCTCGCCCCTTTGCAAAACCTGGCTACCGACCAAGACACTGCCTTCCAAAATTTGGCGGATTGGTGAAGGCGTATCGCCAATGGCATTGCCATTTTTGATCAAAACGACATGCGCAGCCACCATAATTTTTCCGCGCAAATCTAGCAACCACTGCTCTGGCAAATGCCCGATAGGTACACGAGTCAACGCTTGCGCAGCACCGTGGCCAGAGACTACTTCGCCATTTTCATTTTCGACAAAAGTATAGGTGGCAAATTCAGTATGGCATTCCCACTTCAGGCGAAAGCGGCCAAAATCATGAAAGAAATACTTCGCTTCTCCACCTGGACATGCCACACCAAAATAGGTGCAGAATGACGCTAAAATTTCTTGCTGAAGTTGAACATTGTCAGTATCGGCATTGCTGTCACTTTTAGCATACACTGCCAAGTGTGTGATTGCTTCTGGCGCCCGAAGACGTAGTGAAGGCCGTGAATGGATTTCTGCGGCAAGCGGGATCCGCAAAGGATGATTTAACTGCGCGTAAGAGATACTCATTTTTCATAAGATTAAAGTTTAAAAATTTCTTTGCAAAATTCGGCAGAGTTCATTCCGGGTAATCAACGCTTAAGATCGTCAATTCATCTTCCCCGGCAGGTGTTTTCAACACCACGCTGTCGCCTGCTTTTGCCTTGATCAACGCCCGTGCAACTGGCGAAATCCAACTAATCTTGCCCTTCAGCGGATCAAACTCATCAACGCCGACAATGGTGACCGTAACGCTTTCACCGGACTGGTTTTCATATACAACTGTCGCCCCAAAAAATATTTGATCAGAGCCAAAATGCACGCGAGGATCAAACACTTCTGCGATATCAAGCCGTTTAGTTAAAAAATAGATACGCCGGTCGATTTCCCTCAAGCGACGCTTTCCATAAATGTAATCACCATTTTCTGAGCGATCACCATTAGACGCTGCCCAATGAACAATATTCACTACTTCTGGCCGGTCTACATCAATCAAATGCAATAATTCGGTCTTCATACTTAGATGACCAGCTGGTGTCATATAATTTTTGACGCCAACAGGAATCGTAGGAGCGGCGACATCCTGATCATCATCTTGCTCGACTTCTTTAACAAATGCTTTATTCATCATGCCATTGTAACGGACTTGCTCAATCACGGCTTTCTCGTAGGATCGCCTCTAAGAAAATTCAAAAAATAGTACATCTAAACAACACCAAGAACCTGGAAACATCACATCATGCAACAAATAATTAAGCTGATGTCATTACACAAACACCACTTCCCTTATAGAATACTAAGCTAGTAAGCTCACAAAGATAGCAATTTCAAATTTACATCAAATCAAGGCAAATGCATGACTGACAATGCAACAATCAAGTTACTTATCGTCGACGACCATGCAGTAGTTCGTGAAGGGCTTAAACAAATAATTAGCGTGACGCAAGACATGGCGGTCGTCGGTGAAGCAGAAAGCGGCTTGGACGCCATTAGATTATCGCGCCAACTTGAGTATCATATTATGTTGCTAGAAATAGCCTTGCCAGATCGCAATGGCATAGAAGTTCTCAAGCAAATAAAAAAAGAATCACCACAAGTGTCAGTGATTATGTTTTCTGGGCATCGTGAAGATCAGTATGCAATCAGAGCATTAAAATCGGGCGCATCTGGCTATCTCAACAAACAATGTTCTACAGCACAGATTATTAACGCGATCAAGCAAGTGGCATCAGGACTTAAATATATCAGCCCTGCGCTTGCTCAAGAGATGGCCAACAACCTCAATCAGGAATTTGAAGGGCAGCTACATAAAACTTTATCCGACCGCGAATTTCAAACATTAACCATGATCGCCTCAGGAAAAAGCGTTAGCGACATCGCCAAAGAACTCTCACTTTCAGTTAAGACCATTAGTGAATACCGAGCCAGGTTATTGTTTAAAATGAAACTTAGACACAACGCAGAACTTACGCATTATGCGATTAAAAATGAATTGGTAGAATAATGTGCATGCTGTGGCCAATTAATGCCAAAATTCATATTTAGAACTACCGAAAAATATGCTTTAGTCTCAATGCCAGCCGAAAGAGTGTCATGTCTACCACGCCAAGCAAATCGCAATTCAAAACTCCCACAGACATAGCACGGGAAACTTTCCGCCGTTTAGCAATTGAGCGCATAGCACCTACACCTGAGGCATATCGAAAGCTATATATTGATATCTCTGGCGTACCGGATGAAGAAGCGAAAATTCAATTAGAAGCAGCTATCGCAGCCAAAGAAGTAACGCCATCAGAAGCAGAAAATTTACTCAGCGGCTTTGCCGATAGTCTGAAACGATCCACTGGTGAATTGGCGAATTTTGGTCATCGATTTAGCCGCGCGATTAAAACTGCCAACTGGGATGATTACAGCAAAGGCTTAACGCAGCTTGCAGAAAAAATATCCATCGTCCCGCCGGCAAATTCCATCAGCCTGGTTGATGATGCGCCAACAGTTACCGCCAAAATATCACTGGTAGACGAGCATGCAGGACCAGATCCCCGCCCTACCATTCTCAAAGATCTACTCTATCGCACGCTAACTTTAGCCTTAAGCTCCCTACTTAAACCTACACCAGAACTAGCCAATGAAGCTGATGCCATAGGGGCAGCAGTAAAAGTGGCCGACTCTGAGGTAGCGCTCAACAATATTTCCACACGCATCAAACAATTGTGCTTTCAGATCGAGCTAAAAAGTGGCGACACTGCAGAACAACAAGAACTATTGTTACGTCTGTTTGCCCTTCTATTAGAGAATGTTCATGAACTATTAGATGACGACAACTGGCTACGTGGTCAGATCGAGGTCGTGCAAAACCTGATCGCCGGCCCAATTGATCACCGCGCACTGCAAGAAGCGACGCGCAGCCTTAAAGACGTCATCTACAAACAAGGAATCTTAAAACACAGCATCGACGAATCGAAGAGCTCTGTCAAAAAAATGATGGCGACGTTTATTGATCGCCTGGATGTAATGACGACTAGTACCAATACCTATCAAAACAAGATGGACGAGTATTCACAAAAAATTAGCCAGACCCAAAATACAGGCGAAGTGAATCAACTCATCAGTGCAATTCTGGATGAAACCCGCACAGTGCAAAAAGAGACCATACGCTCACATGACATCATGCTCACGGCGCAAAAAGAAGTCAAAGAAGCTGAAGACCGTATAAAAGAACTCGAAGCGAAGCTGGCGCATATGAGCGAGTTGGTCAGAGAAGATCAACTCACCGGCAGCCTCAACCGGCGCGGACTCGATGATGTTTTCGAACGTGAAGCAGATCGCGCTGACCGCCGCGGTACACCACTCTGTGCTGCCATGCTCGATTTAGATAATTTCAAAAAACTCAATGATACTCACGGCCACGCAACAGGTGACGTCGCATTGGTTCATTTGGTACGTATTGTCAAACAAACCCTGCGCTCAATTGATGTGATTGCCCGTTACGGTGGCGAAGAATTTTTAATCGTCATGCCGGAAACCACGCTAGAAGAAGCAACGCAAGCCATGTCCCGGGTACAACGCGAACTCACCACACATTTTTTTACGTCGAATGATCAACGCTTGTTTATCACCTTTAGTGCAGGAGTGGCCTTGCGTGCACCACGTGAATCACAAGACGCGTTTGTGAAGCGGGCGGATAAGGCTATGTATGAAGCGAAGAAGAGTGGTAAGAATCGGGTTGTGAAGGCAGCGTAAGAAGTGCGACTTAAAATATCATCAATTACAAGATTGCTGGCTCCAATGTGCTTAATAACAATGCGACTATTCAAATTAATTCCTCGAAAGCCGGTATAAGTAGCAATAGCAATTAATGACAATCACTTTTTTGAAGTTAAATAAAAATCAATTTTTACAGTGAAATTGAGCAAAACTCCTTAAAGCGGGACATCAAAACCAAGAAAAATAAAGCTAATTTCACCCTAAAGTATTTAAAATATTTGTCGAAGAACGGAATAGGAATAAAAACTTAAGCCAGAAATAAATTATTTATTTCCATTAAGTAATTAAATATTTCAAAACATCGTCCGTTACCAAATTCAACGGCGGTCCGATTGTCAAATAAAGACAGACCAAAGTTTAAGGCGACTCGCCAAATCTGAATAACTTAGGGAGAATCAAAATGTCCTCAATGATCAATACCAATATCGTTTCGTTGAATGCACAGCGCAACTTAACGACGTCACAAACATCACTCGCAACGGCGATGCAGCGCTTGTCATCCGGTTTGCGCATCAATAGTGCGAAAGACGATGCAGCTGGCCTGGCGATTTCTCAGCGTATGACGTCACAAATCGGCGGCTTGAACCAAGCAGCACGTAACGCCAATGACGGTATCTCTCTTGCGCAAACTGCCGAGGGTGATTTATCTCAAATCGGTAATAACTTACAACGTATTCGTGACTTGGCAGTGCAAGCAGCCAACGGTACCAATAGCGCCTCAGATCGTGCAGCGCTGAACAATGAAGCAACTCAGCTGATTTCCGAAATTAACCGTGTTGCTGGTTCGTCTAACTTCAACGGCGTTAATTTGCTCGATGGTAGTTTTGCCAATCAAACCTTCCAAGTCGGTGCCAACGGTACTTCCAACGATCAAATCACTGTCGGCTCGATTGCCAGCGCGAAGACATCTTCACTTGGTGTTGGTGCTGGTGCAGGATACTCTTCAATTGTAGGTGGTAGTGCGGCAACCGCAGATGCCTTGGGCTCAGGCGGATTAACACTGAATGGTTACAATGTCGGCGCATCAACCACTGACGGTGTTTCATTTAAAGATTCACAAGCCAGTGCGATTGCCAAAGCAGCCGCAATTAATGCTGTGTCATCAACTACTGGTGTTATAGCAACTGCACAAGCAAATACTGTTGCAGGTACAGCCTTAGCTGCTGCATCTTCAGCAGCTGTTGTAGCGGGCGATATCAAAATTAACGGTGTTGATCTTGGGCCGATTGCTGCTGCCACATCCAAAGCAGAACGCGGCGCGCAAACAACAGCTGCAGTGAATGCAAAATCATCACAAACTGGTGTTACAGCAACCTATGATGCCACCACAGGTGCGGTTTCTTTGAACGCAGCAGATGGCCGCAATATCACCCGCTACAACAGCTGCTGAAGATGCAGCAGCTA
>JANYFV010000199.1 GCA_025359635.1 Undibacterium sp.
GGCTTATCGGCATTCACAAAATCAGTGCCCAACGCGCTGATCTTCAATTGTTTGTTCGCGACCCAGACGCCTTTCAGGTGTGTCAGAACTTCCGGTGGCATGCCGTCTGGCAGTTCCAACGTGGTGTAGCTGTCAAAAATCGCGATCTTGCCTATGTGCTTGGCTTCCAACCCGGCTTCGTTGGCGATAGCGCCGACGATATTGCTCGGCGTGACGGCGTGTTCACGCCCGACTTCGATGCGGTAACTGAGCATAGGAATCTGGACTTTCCCCTTATTTTCCAGACGCTTTTTCTCTGATTTGGCCGGAGCCTCTTCAGCCGGAAAACGTGTCGCGCGTTCCACTACTTTGGTCAGCTTACTGGCAGGAGCTGCAAATGCTGGTGCTGACGCCGCTGGTCGTGCTGGCGCTGCAAAAACCGGTGCTGCTGACGATGACACTTTGGCTGGCATGATATTCAGCGCTTGCCCCGCCACTCTGACCGATTTCAAATGATCCATCATTTCTGATGGCAGATTGTCTGGCAGATCGAGCACGGTGTAATCATCGTAAATATCGATGCGGCCGATGAATTTGGATTCGATGTTTGCTTCGTTGGCAATCGCGCCGACGATGTTGCCTGGCTTCACGCCGTGCTCATGGCCAACCGCAATGCGGAAAGTGCGCATGCCAGGTTCTGGTGTGCGTGGGCTATGCTCTCTTCTTGGGCCGCGCTCTTCACGTTCCGGGCGTTCGAAACGCTCGTTGCGCATAGGGCGGTCGCCACGTTCCGGGCGATCACCGCGTTCGGTGCGGCTGGCACGTAATGGTTGCTCATCGCGCCAGCTATCATCAGATTTAACTTCACGCTTATTTTTGTCGAGTAACAGCGGCTCATTACCGCGTGCCATCTTGGCTAAGGCAGCGGCAATCTCAAAGGCCGGAACATTATGTTCACGTTCATAATCTTCGATAATCGCCAGGAATTGCTCGAGTTCACCTTGCGCCAGAGTCTCGGTAATCTGCTCTTTAAATCTAGCGATGCGCACATCGTTGACGGCTTGAATTGTCGGCAATTCTAAAGGCGTAATCGGCTGGCGCGTGGCGCGCTCGATGGCTTTCAACAGATTTTTTTCGCGCGGGGTGATGAACAGAATCGCATCGCCGCTGCGGCCGGCGCGGCCAGTTCGGCCAATGCGATGGGTATAGCTTTCCGGATCGTGCGGTACGTCGTAGTTAACCACATGGCTGATGCGTTCTACATCAAGGCCACGGGCGGCGACGTCGGTGGCGACCAGAATATCGATCTTGCCATCTTTTAGTTGCTGGATAGTGCGTTCGCGTTGCTGCTGCTGGATATCGCCATTGATGGCGGCTACCGAGAAACCTCTTGCCGCGAGTTTGCCAGCCAGCTCTTCGGTGCCTAGCTTGGTACGGGCAAACACTATCATGCCGTCGAAAGTCTCGGCTTCGAGGATGCGCGTCAGGGCATCAAGCTTATGCATGCCGCTGACCAACCAGTAACGCTGGCGAATATTGTCCGCGGTACCAGTCTTGGCCGCGACCGTGATCTCAGCAGGCTTTTTCAAGTAAGTCTGGGCGATGCGTTTGATGGCCGATGGCATGGTGGCCGAAAATAGCGCGACCTGGCGTGTTGCCGGCGTGTCTTTGAGAATGCGCTCTACGTCATCGATAAAACCCATGCGTAGCATTTCATCGGCTTCATCCAGTACCAGGGTTTTTAGTTTCGACAGATCCAGCGAACCTTTATCGAGGTGATCGATCACACGTCCCGGCGTACCGACAACAACATGCACACCACGGCGCAAGGCCGACAGTTGCGGGCCATAGCTCTGGCCGCCGTAAATCGGTAATACATGAAAACCCGGAATATGTTTAGCATAGGTCTGGAAGGCTTCAGCCACCTGTATCGCGAGTTCGCGCGTCGGTGCTAGCACCAGAGCTTGTGGCGTGGTCTGGCGAATATCGATGCGCGACAAAATCGGCAAGGCAAAGGCAGCAGTTTTGCCAGTACCAGTTTGTGCCTGACCGAGCACGTCACGGTTTTCCAGCAAAATTGGGATGGTTGCCGCTTGAATCGGCGATGGAGATTCATAACCGACATCGTTCAGGGCGCGCATCAAAGGCTCGCTCAGTTGTAGATCGGCAAAAGTAGTACTAGGGGGATTGGTTGGCTCAGACATGGCGACACTCACAGATTCGCTCTAATCGCAGGATGCGAAAGGATATATAGGGGCGTAGTTTACTCTGTAGTGAGGCTAGTGTGGAGTGAAATACGCTTTCGGAGCTGCTTTTGCAGGCTATTGGCCCCTTTTATCGCTACAATAGCCGTTAAAGTGAGAAATCCTTTCCCTTGGATGTTTGTATTTATTAAAAAATTAACAACATGAATAAATCAGAAGCTATACAAATCGCAAACGAATCGCTACGCGTCAACTTGCTCAATGAAGGTAATACGCAATTCTCGCAGGTCGTCCGCTATGTCGCCGATGATGGCTGGTGGTTAAATATTCCACTGGCTAATTTTCGTAAGGAAAATCATTTTTTGATCTGCAACGAGAAAACGAAAAGCTTTCGTCATTTAACAATTAAAGCAAATAATATTTTAAGCCCGGCGACTAAATTTCGCGTCAAAGACGGCATTGCGGATATTTTTATTTCGGCGGCTAATCCAAAAAAATTAGTGGATGTCTTACAGGGCGGAACAAAATACAGCTTCAATAAACATTTAGTGGACGAGCATCGGTTTTAATTAAACCGAGATTTTTCAATAGGATTTGTGGTGAGGACGGATGCACTTTTCGAGTCAGTTTTGTGGCGAATGAGGCGCTAATAGCGAGCTATTAGCAACGAAGAGCGGCGAAACTGGTCGAAAATGCGCCGTCAGCACACAAATAGCACCACAGGTGCGCCTATTGGAAAATCTCGGTTAAACAACCAGAGGACAATCCAACGTAAAGGTGGTGCCAGCACCCATCGTACTCTTGACGGTGAGGTGACCATGCATCACGGAAGTAACGATGTTGTAGCAAATATTTAAGCCCAGACCGCTGCCGCCTTGCCCCAATTTGGTAGTGAAAAAAGGATCAAAAACACGTTTCAGATTTCCCTCTGGAATCCCGCCACCATTGTCAGAAAATTGTAGCAACACGCGTTGTGGTTCAGGTTGCGTCACCGTAATCGTCATCATCCCTGTCTGCTCCGTGTCGAAGGCATGCAGGATGGCGTTTTCGATCAGATTGGTGATCACTTGACCCAAAGAGCCGGGGTAGCTATCCATTTGAATATTTGCCGGGGCATCGAGAGTGATTGTATGACCAGCGTGGTTGATACGGATATGGAGTGTCGTCACAATATCTTGTAATACCTGGCGCAAATCAAAAGTACGACGATGTTCCGAGGTGCGATCAACCGCCACTTGTTTGAAGCTGCTGATCAGACTCGCTGCGCTAGTCAGGCTGCGCATCATGATTTCTGACGAGCTTTTCATATCTTCAAAATAGACATTGAGTTCAGAGCGACGCAGATTTTGTGCACTCAATTTTTCGATGAGATTTTTGCTATTGTCTTGCACTGTACTTGCCACCAACAAACAATTTCCAATTGGGGTATTTAATTCGTGCGCAACTCCCGCCACCAGTGAGCCAAGCGCTGCGAGTTTTTCTTGTGCAAGCAGATGTGCTTGCGTTTCCTTTAATCTGAAATACGCGTCAGCATTGCCAAGTGCAATAGCACCATAAGCGCAAAGCGAGCGAAAAATCATTTTTTCACGTTCGCCATAAGCGTGCTGCTCGGACGATTGTATCGTCATCACGCCAAGAATTTTTTCACCGATAATTAAGGGTGCAAACAACATACTCAATACGCGTTCAGTCCCTGGAATTAAACCTGGAATTTCCTCATCCGGTGAAAATTCAACCAATACTTCACGTCGTTCTTTAATGCACTGTACTGATCTTGAGCCGGTGTTTGACATCGCTATGGTGTCTGATTCAATTGGTAGCCCGTTTTCCACTCCAAAAGTCGATGTCAGACTTTGCTGATCGGCCTCCATGACGTAAATAACAAACGCAGTCACATGTAGCAAACCATGGACATGACGATTGAGTGTCTGAAATACGGCGTCAGCATCTAGACTTGCGGTAATTTCCTGACCGATCGCACCCAGGCGTTCAAGTATGGCTCCTGTTTGTTGCAGGACTTCGGCTCTCTCTGCCTCACCTAAAGCCAACTGGCGCAGGTGCTCACCCTCCGCGCGCATTCTTTCTGTTTGATGGCTCAGCTGCATTGCCGTGGCACGGTTGGTTGCTTCTTGGTTATGAATTTTTTCACGTGCGGCGATGGCCAGCCTGCTGAGTCTGAAAGCCTCGGGATAATTATCGATTGCGGCTTGAGCGTCTGCCATTTCCTCAAGTAATTCACCCGGAAGAATGTAGCCGCTAATACTTTCAGCGGTTTCCTGTGCCATTTGCAGGTAATACAATGGCGCACTTGCACTTTGCATGGCGACAGGTTGCGGTAATTTATGCCGTAAATAAATCGCTGCTAACACGCGCAATACATCAATTTGTCGATAACTATCACTACTTTGCCTCGCTAAAGCGAATGCCTCTTGTGCCACAACAAGCGCCTCTTTTGGCTTATCCAGCAAAGACAATGCATGTGCTCGCCCACGTCGCGAGCCGATACGAAAATCGAGTTGAGTATGCTCATCGGATCGCTCTTGCAGTTCACAAAAACATTGCAAGGCAGCAGCGTAGTCTCTTCGGTCCAGCGACAAATCACCCAAATACCTTAATGCCATCAAATGCGGTCGTGATCCTACAGCGGACGAGAGGATGGGAATGGCGTCTTCGAGTAATTCTTTGGCAGCATCGAGCCGCCCCATTCGCCGTAAGGTTTCTGCCATCTGTATCAGGCAAGAGCCAATACTGCCAGGCCAGCCTGTCTTTCTTGCCAGGACATGGCCAGTTTCCATCCACTGCAATGCGGTCTGATGATCATTAAGACTATTGAACGCATCGCCAACATTGGTCGCCGCAATAATCGCGCGCCTGATCTGGCCAGTTTGTAAGGCAAGCCCGTAGACTCGCATACCATATTCCGCAGTATGTCCAAAATCACTGGAAAGCGTAGACGTGTACATCAAAAATTCAAAATGACATGCAGCGATGACTGCGTCATTTGGGCTTGTACTCAGAGAAAACCGCTCGCCCCAATGTCTTATTGCAAGTGGTAAGTTACGCAATGCTGTTTGTACTGCCAGCAATGATTGCGCCAAGGCTTCGCGCGTATGGTCATGTGCATTTTTTGCATGTATCGTGGCTTTTTGAATCTCAGATTCGATGACCGAAATTGTCCCGCGATACACAGCGACATTTGCCAGCAAATAATGTGCATCTGCGCAACCGAGTTCGCCTTCAGGCCCGGCAAATTGTTCAAATTCGATTAACGCGGCTTCGCCCAATTGGTGCGCATTATCCAATTCGGAAAATAACCAACTGATTTCGCCTCGCACAAGCTTCATTTGCGCATTAGCTAAGCGAATTTCATGCGAATTCGCGGTTTTTACCGAATCGGGTAATAGTGCTAGAAGGCTTGTTGCCTCGTGAATCAGAGTAAGAGCGCGCTGAGTATCACGCTGACGTAAATGCCAAGCCAGGCTAACGAGCATGCTGGCACGTTCGAAACCGTTTAATTCTGGAAGAAATTCTTCCAGAACCGCTAGCTCGTCATTGGTAACGAATATCTCCATTAATGGCGCAGTCTTATTTGAGGATTATAAAATTTCATTATGGAATTACTTGCGTTGAATAGTATAGCGATTATTGGGTACTCGTCTACTCGCCAAATAAGGGTTTGCCAAATATTTGGTCTTTGTACTGACTTACCAGAAACCACGTCTACCCTGAAGCCCACCGGTATGAATCGCCACTATACGTTCCATCGGATCAAACTTTCCTTCTTGTGCCAGTTTTTGCAAGGCATAAAACATTTTTCCTGTGTACACGGGTTCAATCGGTACGCCAGTTTCAACTGAAAAATCGTCGCAAAATCGTCGCAAATCTGGTGAGATTTTGGCGTAGCCACCATGATGAAAGTCTGTTAACAACTCATAATTTTGATATGCCGGGTAACCCGCTTGTTGTAACATGCTGGCAATTTCACCATGTAAATACCCGGCATTTTTAATCGCAGCTATGCCTAGAACGCGACCACGTCCTCGCAAGCCGGCCAGTAAACCCGCAAGTGTGGCTCCGGTGCCGCAGGCTACAACCAGAGTATCTGGAGTGAACGCTTCGTGATCGAAGGAAGTATCAAATAGTTCATCTACTAACTCCGCCACACCATGCAAGGCGGCGGGAGCACTGCCACCTTCTGGCGACCACACATGTGACGCAGAGACATTTTCGATATGTTTACGCCATGCATTTGGATTGTTGCGCAACTCGCGATAATCGGTCCGTGATACGAAACGGATCTGCATTCCAAGACGCATGCAATCAGACAAAGTGTCGCTGGTTGGCGTACTTAAGTCATCGTGACCTCGGACTAAAGCGGTCACCGGATAGCCTGCTAATTTGGCGGCATGAGCAATCGCGTGCAGATGGTTTGACCAGACCCCGCCCATCGTTACCAGTGATGGCGAGAAATTCTGTAGTGCGAGTAAGGGATATTTCAGTTTCCGAAATTTATTACCAGATACATCCGGATGCAATAAGTCGTCGCGTTTCACCCATACGCGCATATTGGGAAAACACCGACTTTTTAGCGCTTGTAATGGAGATAAATTTTGGATAAATTGCATGAAACTTTGCCGAATAACATCATGATGGTAAAGTAGGCATTTTAGCGCCTATCTAACTTGGATATACTGATATACACACCGTTACGGGAAACAGCATGCCGATCAAAATCAATAAAACTGTCCCATTCGCTCAGCAGCAACTTACAGAGGCGATTGCTCAACTTAAACAAGGCGGTGCGCGTGAAGATGTGTTGCCGATGTTGGAGGTGGTGCTCAATCAATTGCAAACATTGACCACCCATGATCACCTTACGGGTGCGCTGAATCGCCGGGCGTTAATAGAAAAGCTCGACGCAGAATTGCAACGATCCTTACGAACAGGACACACT
The DNA here is from genome assembly GCA_025359635.1 of Undibacterium sp. GTDB lineage: Bacteria > Pseudomonadota > Gammaproteobacteria > Burkholderiales > Burkholderiaceae_D > Undibacterium. The sequence continues at coordinate 7,138 of JANYFV010000199.1, forward strand.
TTTACACTTGCCATCATCGGTGTCGATCATTTGCCGGAGATTATGGAAAAACACGGGCGTGATATTACCAAGCACATCTTACAAGTCGTGGCCATGGAGTCGAACAAGATATTACGTACCCTCGATTCCTTTGGCCGTGTTGCGGCTACAGAATTTGCGATCGTCATGCCTACCACATGGCTTGATCAAAGCCTCAAAGCTATTGGCCGGCTAAAAACTCGCTTCTCTGAGGTTAAATGGCAAAGTTCAGCACCGGGGCTCAAAGTGACTTTTAGTACTGGTCTCACCGCCAATTCTCCGGGAGACAGTAGCGAGAAGATGCTCGCCCGAGCAAATGACGCACTCGCAAAGGCGCGCGCCAAAGGTGCCGACAATGTCGCTCAAGTTGAAATTGATCTACCTAGTTTTGATCCTTCTTCAGCAGATTAAATTAGTACTAATTTTTAAAATTTTCACTGAACAGATTACAATTTTTGCGCTTGTTTCTGTTCAGCGTAACACTTAATTTTAGCCGCCATGTTTAACCCAAATAAATTGTCATGACTTCTCTTAAACGCACTCTACGTATTGGCTTGATTGCCAATCGTTCACACCAAGACTCGCCTGATTCGGCTTTAGTGCAATTACTTCGCACGTCCTCAGCATCGATAAAACATTTGCAGGCAGAATGGATAGTCGTCGGCAGAACCCTTGATGCCATCATTTCGCACAATTTTCTTGATGTCTGCGGTAAGCACGAACGTTTCCCTTATGGTCGTGATGGCGGGCTAATGAAGCTGGTCTCGCGCGTGGTTGATAGTGATCCGACCCGAGCGGTTGATGCAGTGATTTATTTGATCGACCCGGTTGATCCTTCGTCCATTTTCCCCGAAGCGATGGCACTGAAACGCCAATGCGTTATCCATAAAAAACCTTTCCTTTCTACTTTAGCCAGCGCACGCGAATGGCTGGAACTTGAAGCGATGGCGGCAGGTGCCCCGAGCAATCCGAATCTGGATGCGACTTACCTGTTGGCGAATGAAGGAATTGCCTTGATTGCACACGATGCGATGAAAGATCGCATGCTGGCGCTGGCAGAAAAACACTTTCATTTACTCGATCAGTTTTCGCATCGCTACGCGACGGGCACCACTGGCGGATTATTAAATCAGCTGGCGCAAAAAATGAAAGGCGAGCATGCCGGGCAAACTTGGGTGCAGCCATTTTTATCCGGCCCTTTAGGTGGCGATGCGCAGATTGCTGAACTGGTACTGGAAAGAAAGATACGCCGTATCCTGTTTCTGGAAGATCCGCATGTGGCACGTCAACACGAAGCCGACATACAATTACTGGAACGTGCGGCGCGCACGGTTACCGATTTTTCACTGGTGATCAGTGATGCGGAAGGTGTAGACCGTTGGTTAACATTGATGACCAAACGATTGGCGTGTTAACGGGTATCAGCCCTTTGTTGCCAAAGGGCTGATATTTACCTGCCTATATTAAGCAGCAGCTGTTTCCTGCGGTTTAGCTGACAAGCGTTTCAATCGTTCCATCGTTGTTTCGCCTACCGTATCCGCTTGTGCAACTGATTTTCTGATTGCCTCAATTTCAGCAGCCTGATCCAGTGGTTTTTGTCCGATGTCAGCCACGATGCGCAAACCTGCAGCTTGGTTGCTCACCGTTTGAGCGCGGCGGGTCAAGGCATTCAATGCGCTGGATTGGCCTTTGATTCCAGACAAACTACTGAGCTGACTCTGGCGCTCGGCACGTAACTCTTGCAGATCTTTTTGCGCATTCGCTGAAGCGAGACTTTGCATTGCTTTTTTAGCGGCAGCATCAAACTCAGACAATTGGCCAGACAAGGCGTCGACGATTTTTTGCAACTCGTTCATGTATTCTTCTGCATCAGCCTGTTCTTGCATTTCCAATGGCAACTTGGCTTTATTGGCTTCCAATTCATCGCAAAACATGCTGACCGTAGCTTCCGATATTTTCCCGGTTGCCAGTCTATCGGCCAGCGTCGTCGAGGCTTTTTCGTCGTTCGCTATTAAGTCGCGCAGCTTGACCACGTCGGTATGCTCTTTTTCAAAAGAAGCACGCGCGCCCGCCAGTTTTTGTGCGGTCTCTCTGAGTGTAGCGGCAAGACGATCACGATCTGCTTCGGTCGCCGTTTCCGGATCAAAATTGGCGATGGCCTCAGATACTTTGTCACCAAGCACGCCAAAATGTTTGCTGATTAAGCGTGCTGTTAAACCCCAACCATTCAAATTACTCATGATATTTCCTTAGTTTAAATGTGTATTCCTACACGTTTGTTTTATGTACTACTGATGTATAACTGGCTTATTTCCCTGATCACTTAGTGCTTACTTTGACCACTACTTTTTTCTATCTTTGACTAGCTACTGCACCACCAATCTTTCCAGCTCAACTGGAATCGCGATCACGAAATCCACATAGATCCCGCGCTTGGATCTATCACCGTCTTCACTTTCTACGATCTCCGTAGAGATCAGCAAAATTTCGCGCTGCCCGCCATGTTCGCCGCCTAGCTGCCGGCTGTAAGGCATAAATACGATGTCTTGTTTCAGACCTTGCTTACCGAGGGCGTCGTCAATCCGTGTTTCGACTCCACGAAAAGGGCTGAAAAAGTCCAGCTCTGCTGCACCGACATCGCGCTGGTATAACAAACTCTCCGCATCGGCAAAGATGCTGGCGATGTCAGTCTCTTCCATGCCCAAATCTTCTATCTGACTACGCCACAGGGTATAGCTGCTATCTCCCAGGCCGTAGCCCGCTTCACCCAGATATGCTTGTTGATCTTCGATTGTTTCCGGGATCAATCTGGTCAATCTGCTGCAATACATCACCTCACTTATTTCACCCGTGTCACTGGCGTATAGCTGCAGAAATTTCTCTGCATGCGCATCGTCGCCCACATGCAGGTAATACCGATACAAGTTGCCGGACATGGCAGTTTGTATCCGGCTAATAGCGCGTATCAAAGTTTCGCCTTCGTCTGGTGGTGCAATCAATGAGCCTTGACTAATCGCGCGTATCAACGGTGATTTCTGTAGCGCGATGACACTGCCTATTTTGGCGTTCAGGGGTAAATTGGCATCTTCTCTTTGCCCGGCATGATGCGACTCGGTCGCATCGCTACTAGTGCGATTAAAGAGTTTTCCTGCATAGTTATAAGCATCTTTCCAGGCCATTTTCTTTCCTTAAACCTTTCCTAACGAGTAGTGAGGCTGCTCTTGTTGACGCGGCACAAAAAAACGATACATCTTGTAAGAGAACCAAGCTAATCCAGATAAAAACGATAACCAGAGTAGAAAGCGCAATATCGACCAAGCGCTAGATTCACTTTCAACGGGCTTTACTTTTGCCGGTGCTAAAACACTGTTAGAAGATCCGCTTACTTCACTATTTCTGTAACTGGCATCGTCGCCGCCAGCGATCGGTTCGAGATCATTTCGACGCGTGTCATACGATGGTGCCGAATGCGGACGACTGATCGCCTGCCCCAACATAAATCCCATGAATGCGGCACCCATAGAGCTACTTTCCCTTTGTACGATCACCGTCGGTGCGACCGGAACCTGGGTTATTTGCGGCACGCTCTGTACCGGATTGAGTGGCTTGCCCGTGACACTGCTTTGTTGCTCAGGCTGGGATGCGGGTTTTTGCTGGTTTCTCGCGTCCATATTCTTTAGGGCCTGTTGTTGTGACTGATTCTTTTCAAGATCCCGATTCAACGCAGAATCAGATTTGTTTGAAGCAGCGCCGCGCTGCTGGCCAAAGCTTCCGAAAGAGGTCGCCGAGGATTTACTGCTGACATTCGCGCTCGAGCGCTGCGACTGGCTTTTCTGCGATGAAAAACCGCTCTTCATGCTGCGAGATGTTGCTGCACTAGCGATATTTGCCATTGGTAATAGAATGACGAGTATTGCAGCTAAGACGCGATGTTTAAATGTACTCATGTGTTTCCTTGTTGCTAGTGTTATTTCATCAATGACTCTGTACAATCGATGTGCTTGCATATCTTTCACTTGTTTGCTGAACACAGCTCGTTGATTACAATTCAGTGAGGACAACTCAGTAACGACAGCGCAGTGAAAGCATCATAGTGAGCAAAAAGATAAATAACATCGGTAATAAAATAGGAAATTCACCATGACCCGTAAATACTCAGACATGAACCAGCACGATGCGCTTTACAAAGTGGCGCGTGCTTATCCGGGCGGCCTTGAAGCCTTGGCGATACGCTTAGAGATGTCGGTAAATGTATTGCGCAACAAACTCGCGCCTGGTATAGAGTCGCATTACCCTTCGTTTGAAGAACTCTCCCTGATCATCGAGCAGTGTCATGCGGCGGGTGTGAAAGACGCCCATTTGCCGTTGCATGCGCTGCTAGGGCGGCACGGTATGGCGGCTTTTTTAGTGCCGGAACCGGAACACATCAACAAAGATGATTTGTCGCAAACGGTGTGCCGGGTCATGAGTCAGGTTGGCGATGTTGCTGAAGCGGTCTCCAATTCGTTGATGGATGGCGTCATCACCGTAGCCGAAGCAGACCTTATTGAAAAAGAATTTCAAGGTGCTTTAACTGCACTTGGTGAGTGGCGTGCGCGAATTCGCATCCATCACAAAGGCGACCCTCATAGGTAATCCATTTCATGACTATCACGCCACAAACTTCTATCTCTTATTCAGAAGGTCATCCTCAACCTGAATCTCTGTGGGATTTATTTTTTTCCTTCACGCTACTGGCACTGCAAGGCTTTGGTGGTGTATTGGCGATCGTGCAGCGGGAATTAGTAGAAAAAAAACGCTGGCTGAGCAAAGAAGAATTTGTCGAAGAATGGGCGGTCGCGCAAATTATGCCCGGCCCTAATGTGGTGAACCTATCGATGATGATAGGCAGCCGCTACTTTGGTTTGCGCGGTGCCTTGGCAGCTTTGGCGGGTATGTTAATTATGCCGCTATTCATCGTCTTGGTAATTGCTGTGTTATATGCGCAGGTCGCGCATTATCCAGGTGTCGCGGGCGCGTTGCGGGGTATGAGCGCGGTCACTGCAGGAATGATAATTGCAACCGGTCTACGCTTATTTCCAGCCCTAAAAAATAATCCGTTGGGATGGCGCACGTGTCTGATTTTTAGTGCGATTTGTTTTGCATACGTTGCCTTGTTACGCTTGCCTTTGGTGTATGTACTAATAGGTTTAGGTGGTAGCGCTTGCGCCTTGGTTTACCGGAAATTGCAAGCATGACGCCAGGTGCAAATGACGTGGTGAATTTGACCTTGGTATGGAGTGACTGGCTGAACTTATTTCTGCATTATCTAATGCTATCCCTGCTTTCGATAGGGGGAGCAATTTCCACTTTGCCGGATATGCATCGCTATCTGGTGACCCAACATCATTGGTTGAGCGACGCGCAGTTCAATGCCTCAGTCGCGATCGCTCAGGCTGCACCAGGGCCGAACGTATTGTTTATTGCCCTATTAGGCTGGAATGTTGGTCTCAATACCGGCAGCGTTTGGGCAGGCTTGTTGGGCATGTTGATTGCCATGACTGGCATTCTGATTCCCAGTACCACGCTGACGTATATGGCGGCGCGCTGGGGTCATCAAAATCGTGATTTACGCGCAGTACGCGCTTTCAAACTCGGGATGTCACCGATCGTCATCGGCCTCTTGCTGGCCACTGGCTGGATCATGGCGGAGGCTCATCATCTGCCTAGTCAAGACTGGCCAATTTGGCTGCTAACAGCAGTTTGTGCGGTAGTCGTCTGGCGCACGAAAATGCATTTGCTCTGGCTGCTTGGCGCAGGCGCTGTGCTGGGATGGTTTGGCTTGGTGTGAAAATTGAACGTATGAAAAATATCGCAAAAATCTTTGTATTTGTAAGTGCGTGTTGGCTTTCGTAAAGTTATGTAAATACAGCACAGTACTGGCGCTTTGTCGCATATAGTTAGATCTCATTTGTACCCCACAACCTCCAGACAACTACGTTTGGATTTAGCCTGCGCAGAGGGTTTGCGCAGGCATTTTTTTGATTGCATGAGAATTTTATGCTGCGTCTTTCCCGCACTTTACGTCTTTGCTTATTTGCCCTTTGTATCTGCTCTGCCTCAGTTTTGGCGATTCCGGCTTTGGAGATTTCTAGCGAAATTTTGCTGTATCAGTTACCGGAGTTAAAAAAATTATTAAAGCTTAATCCGAATCAATTAATTTTGTGGCAGCAGAGTGAAACCACTACGCGTGCCTTGCTGCGCACACAGACCTCAAGACGCAAGCAGGTGAGCGAACGTGTACGACAGATGCTGGACGTATCGGGAGTTGATTTGCGCGACATCGATAAAAACATCGCTGCAGAAACCAGCTTATCACAACAAGAGAATGGACAACTTCGCGAAATCTGGCTGACCGTTAACGATGCCCTAGATGATAGCCAAAGAGCAGTCGTTGTACACTTTTTGAAAGAGCAACTGGCTCGTTCTATCGATAGCGGAGAACATAATGAACAAGGTGATCGAGGTGGTAAAGCTAAGCCGCCAGGTGGCGAGCGAGGCGGCCCTGGTGGTAAACCGCCAGGTGGAATGGGCGGCGGTATGAGCGGAGGCAGTGGCAACGCCAGTGGCAGTATTAGTGGAAATTCTTCGTTTTAATCACAACTGTCCCAAATACCAAAAAACATTTTCCGCAGAAAACGCAGAGCCGCTTTGATTTTTCTCTGCGCCTCTGCGTTTTACACAAACCTCTTAGCGCGCATCGGCAAAACCGATACGATCGGTGGTTGCATTTCTTGCGTCTTCCAAGCTGATTTTTTTCTCACGCAGTAAAGTGTGCAAGGCCGTGTTCATTGAATAGCAGCCTGGATTTTTTTCTTCGCCACTATCCATTAACGCCCGTATGCCGGAGATACCACCAGACTCTATCATCCGCACTACTTCTGGATTTGGCGTCAAGCATTCGGTGGCAAGGTGATACCTTTCTCCCGCTAAAGCTGGCAACAAGGCCTGGCATAAAACACCGCGTAAAGCTTGTGCCAAGGCTTGTGATTGTGGCTCGCCATTGCCCAACAAACGTATCATTTTTTGCAGACCAAGTTCGGTAGAACGTGCGTGCAAAGATGCCAGAACCAATGGTCCGGATTCGGCCAGTGCTAGCGCTTCTTGTGCCGTTTGCGCATCACGGATTTCGCCAATGACGATCACATCGGGGCGTTCGCGCAAAGCATCCAATGCCCCTAAATAATAGCTCTCTACGTCGCCATCAAATCCCACTTCGCGCTGGGTGATAATACATTTGCGCTGTGGGATCAAGGTTTCGACCGGATCTTCAATCGTAATGATATGACCTGAGCGTGTCTTGTTAATTTGATCCAACATTGAAGCAATAGTGGTTGATTTACCTTGGCAAGTATCACCAATAATCAAGACTAAACCGCTAGTTAGTTTAGCGAAATCCTGTTCACACTGGCGCAAGCCAAGTTGATTCAATTCCAAGGGTTCTTTAGGAAAACGGCGAATCACACAGCCTAATCGCTTTTTACCCTGGAAAGTAAAGCAGTTGGCGCGAATGCGCGCGGCATTCAAATCGATAGAGCGATCAAACGCGCGATCTTGTATCCGTTCAAACCAATTCGGTTCGATCACTTCAAAAAACTCTTCCAGCTCTTCTTTGGTGATCGGTGAATCAGTCACAGCGACTAAGCCTTTTGGCTGGCGCAACATGATAGGGCTATTTTGATGGATCAGAATGTCACTGAAGATCAGACGCGAATTAAGAAGATGCAAGATTTGTTCGACCAGGGTGCCAAACACCGGATGATCTTCATTTTCAATATAGGACAGGGTGCGGATGTGTGAGGACAATTGAGTTTCCATTGGTTTTTTGATCTCATGGTTGAAACGTAACTTGCAATTATAAGACCAGAGCGCCATTGCGCAAGAGAAAGATTTTTGTGTGTAAAAAGCAAGAACAATTTGGCAGAAAAATCTTTCTCTTTTGGAAATGTGAACCGTTACTTTTTCAAACAAAACCCAAATTACGCGCGCTGAGATTGTAATTCGCCAGATTTGGTAACAAGCTCAGTAAGTCAGTATCTGACACGCCCATCCATTTACCTAGAGTAGCGGCGTATTGATCAACTGAGGTGGTTGGCAATAAGCGTCCTTGACCTACATCGTCTGGACCATTGTTAGCGATGACTGGTGCAGTTCCATAGTAACGTTGCCCCTTGACGGCACCACCAACCATAAAGTGCATGCTACCCCAACCGTGATCTGATCCATCGTTATTGCCACTGAGAGTGCGACCAAAGTCCGAGGCTGTGAAGGCGGTGACTTTGTCAGCTACGCCTAATTCTATCGTAGCATTGTAGAAAGCTGACATGGCATCGGCCACTGCAGTGAGTAAACCTGGATGATCATCCAATAATCCATCATGATTATCGAAGCCACCCATCGAGACAAAAAACACCTGACGTTTGGCACCTACCGCGCTCGATGATGAAATCATGCGCGCGACCATTTTAAGTTGATCGGCTAAATTGTTAGATGCTGGAAATGCTGTTGTTATTGCTGGTGCCGCAGCTAAAGCTGAAGTAAGTACGCCATCAGCGTCAATCGAGCGTTTGCTGATGCGGTTGTATTCGTTTTCGAACAAATGTGACCGTGACTGACTTACCAATGTTCTTAAAGCGTCAGAGCATGCGGTCGAGCCAAATAACGGTGATTTCAAACCGGACAACGGCACAGATCCATTAGTTGAAACCTGGTATTGAACTGCGCTTTTCCCGGATAAATACACGGCGTTACCAGAAACGTTCACACAGGTAAAAGTGGCATTGCCATTACCCGCCTGAAAAAGGTCACCCATGCGTCCGCCCCAGCCAGATGTTGCGCCTTCTGGCGCGGAAGATTGCCATACCGATTGCTGGTCATTATGCGAAAAAAGTTTGGGTGGAAGTGGCGCGCTTTTGTTAGTGTATTGCAGTTTTGTGGTGGGTTGAATTAAGGTGCCGACGTTAAGTAAAACGCCCATCTTGCCCGCGTTAAAAATAGGTAGTAAAGGAGCGAGTTCTGGCGCCAGCGCGTACTGATGCGTCACACCGTTGATATCAACAGGTGCAAGCGTTGGCGTCAGCACAGTGCTACTCAGACTGGCTCTTGCATATGCCAGGGTCGGACGCAATTGTTGATAAGCGTTATAGTTTGTTGTGTCGTAAGGAACCAAGGTATTGCCATAGTCATTACCGCCATATAAAAACACACAAACAGTCGCTTTATAGTCGCTGGCTGTCGCCGCAGACGCCTCAGCCATTGCGGCAAGATTGATTGCCCAAGGTGTCGCTACTCCGGCTATTGAAAGAGCCGATGCACGTTGTAAAAATGCCCGACGCGAAGCATTCATCGTTGAAGAATTTTTCATGATTTTTCCTTTATTTTAAAACGATGAATTCAGGCGAAGCCAGTACCAGAGTCAGTGCCGCATAAATACGTTTGCTGCGAGAGGCATCGGTACCGCTAGCCATACCGCCTACCGCGCTGCGCAACATGCTCATGGTGGCATCACTAATTTGCCCGGCGGCGAGAAGTAAATTGATCTCGTCCAGCAAAGTTGTTGCATTGTCGGCTAGCGCCAATAAGCTGCTGTAGTCTGCCAATAAATCACCTACCCCACCGCTATGACTGACCGCATTTTGCATAAAGTTAACGTAACCAACTACTGACGATTCGTTGGTAATTTGAAATTCTGGCGCAACTAATGCTGCCGAAGCAATCGCGCTGTTAGGTGGTACATATCCTGGGCGAAAAAAATTGAATACCGTTGGCGACCTTGACGGGCTTTGACCTAATTTTGTCGCCGGGTCGCTGGTGTCGCCAAGAGTCCATGCATCACCAGCCGAGTTGGCGTTGAAGGCACGTGCCCATGCCAAAAAACGCATAATTGGTTCGCGTACCTTACCAAATTGCGGGTTGCTGATGTTGTTCTTGTTACGTGCTTCGTCATCTAGCAGTATCGCTTTGATGACAGCTTTCATATTTCCTTTGACACCACTTCCATCGTTATTGAACACCGCTGTAACACGCGCTACATAGGCGGGTAATGGATTGCTGGTGACTAATCTTTGGATTAACTGGCGACTAATAAATGGCGCGACGTTAGGATGCGCAAAAATGATATCCAGAGCCATTTTTAAGGCATCAGCACCACTCAATCCGGCTGGCACGGTACTTCCCAAAAAACTCGATGAGCCGGTCTCGTGACGGTTAGCGACCTGCAGCATTGCCCTACGCATAAATTCCGGCGTATTGACGGTACCGCCGGCGAGATCAAAATCCCATCCGGTGAAAATTCTGGCCAAGCCGGTAATGTCATCGAGGCCGTAAGTTTCTATCGGCACAGCATTTTGTGTCTTGGGCGTTCCATCCGTATTTAATTGCAATAGGCCGACACTAAACAATTGCATGACCTCACGCGCATAATTTTCGTCAGGCAGAGCCGCAGTGATGGCGTTATATTTGACATTGCCTCGGAAAGTTAAATACAAGCCCATGGCAGGGCTAGTAGAAACCAATTGCAATAAATTACGGTAAGTACCGAAGCAATTTTCCTCCAGCATATCGAGGTAACCCGCCGCTCCAAAAGCTTTCCAGCCAGCACCACCGACCAGGCCGCTGATGGCTACCACCATCACTTCAGATAGGGCAAAGGTAACGCGCTGGCGCAACGTATCTGGGGCACTAATTAATTTGCGCCAGGCACTGGCATCAAAACCAGCTTGCGAATTTTTATAGGTAAGCGCATCGAAACCTTTGGATACCAGCCAATCCCAGCGGCTGCCGGAGGCTGGCAGAGCAAATTGCTCGTCTAGCCAGCCAGCATAACCGACACTCTGCACATGCGCGATATGGCTGCGATTTGCCCCCAACGATGCCTGCATCAGGAAGCGTGCGGCCTCTGCCTCTGAAATTGGTGCCGGCGTTGGCGTTGGCGT
>JANYFV010000227.1 GCA_025359635.1 Undibacterium sp.
CTCTGCGCCTCTGCGGCTAAAAAATATTTTTTTGTTCGTTAGCCTTCGATTGAACAGTAACAATTGTCCATTGATTTATCAATGACAAACACCATGCCCTTTATCAGTAAATATTTGCCCCGCCACCGGTAAAAACTCCCAATCGTAGCTATTGCTGTTGAGTGTTAACTTCAAGACGCCGTGGGTGTTGTTATCGCGAATTTCAGAGGTGGGTTTGCTAAAAAACATTGGTGTGAGTTTAGTGCCTCCCGTACCAACGACAAAACTGCGCATACCATTTTTGTCATCTTGCTCGCCATCGGCGTTGATAGGTGCCAAGCGTTCGTAATTGTGATCATGCGACGCCAGTACGATGTCGGCCTTGGCATCTGCCAGCATTCTCCATGCTTCTTTCATCACTGCGTTGTTGCCGTGACCGCCAGAGCTGACGAAAGGGTGATGCCAGAACGCCAGCGAGCAGGTAGATTTATTTTCTTTGAGTTCTTCTTTTAACCAAGCTAATTGTTCTTGCATTTGTGCGCCATCGAGATTGCTATTGAGCGAAATTAATTGCCAATGTCCGGCGGTCTTGCGATAGTAGCCGCGCCGCTCTGGTCCTGCCAGATCATCAAAATAATTGTAATAACCCAGCGCCAAAGGCATACCGTAATCGTGGTTGCCTGGCGATGGCAAGGTGCGGCTCTTAAACTGACCCCAGGTAGGTTCGTAGCATTCATTAAATTCTTCAGTGCGACCGACCGGGTAAGTATTGTCACCAAGCGTAATCACCAGCGCTTTACTATCTTTCGCCAAGCCATTCATGATGAGATTTGCGGTTCTGGCGGCCATCGATTCGGCAGCGGGACTCTTGCGGCAATCTGCAATATCGCCTGCAGCGTAGACCGTGACGCTTTTGCTCGATATTAACTTGCCATTCGATTTCGATTTTTCAGCATGCGCTGAGCCCGTTGGCACAAGCAAGCTAGCAAACAAGAAAATAAAAATAGAAATAAGAAATGGCATGGAATGAATCAGTCGAGAAAGGGATTGCGGTGAGCTAGGCCTAACATTTTACAGCTTCCCGTTCATCCTGGTATTTCATAATTTGCTATGTCGTAAGCGCAGAGCATTACTGATCACCGAAACCGAACTAAGGCTCATGGCGGCACTGGCGATCATGGGACTAAGCAAGATGCCAAACCACGGATACAGTACCCCCGCAGCAATCGGCACCCCGACAAAATTATAGGCAAAGGCAAAGAACAGGTTTTGCCGTATATTTTTCATGGTCAGTTGACTCAGCGTGCGCGCTTTAACAATGCCACGCAAATCACCTTTGACCAGCACCACATGTGCGCTATTCATCGCGACATCGGTGCCGGTACCCATGGCGATACCGACATCGGCTTGCGCCAGTGCTGGCGCATCGTTGATGCCGTCACCGGCCATCGCCACTACTCGGCCTTCTTGTTGCAAACGCTGGATAAAACCGTACTTGTCGGCGGGCAGCACATCGGCGTGCACTTCGTTTAAACCGAGTTGCTTTGCAACGGCTAGCGCCGTGATCTGGTTGTCGCCCGTGAGCACGACGATGCGTATGCCAGCTTGCTGCAATGCCTGTATTGCTGGCAGGCTGGTACTCTTGATGCTATCGGCCACACTGATCAAGCCTGCCGCCTTGCCATCGACCGCCATGAACATGACAGTGTGGCCGAGTTGCTTGAGTTCGGTCGCGCGTTTATCGAGTTCATCCAGCGCAATCGCATGGTCTTTCATCAATTGCTGATTGCCTAGCAAGATGCTCTTGCCTGCCGACATGGCGCTGACGCCTTTACCTGTAATTGAAGTGAAATCGCTGATCGTTGCGGCGACGATTTTTTTATTTTCGGCATACGTCATGATGGCGCGTGCCACCGGATGTTCGCTGAGTTTTTCCAGCGCCAGTGCCCATTCTAATACGCTATTTTCAGTGTGGCCAACGACCACGATGACGCTTTGCAAAGCAGGTTTTCCTTCGGTCAGCGTGCCAGTCTTATCGATCACCAAAGTATCGACTTTCTCTAGCCGTTCCAGGGCTTCGGCGTTCTTGATCAGCACGCCTTCAGTAGCGCCGCGGCCTATGCCTACCGTGACCGAGATCGGTGTCGCCAGACCCAGCGCACATGGGCAGGCGATGATCAACACCGAGACCGCCGCCATCATGGCGTTGGCCAAGGTCGGCGTCGGGCCAACTAACGCCCAGACTATAAAGGCCAGCACGGCAGCAGCGATCACGCCGGGCACAAACCAGGCGGATACCTGATCGGCCAGCTTCTGGATAGGTGCGCGCGAACGGCCAGCCTGATTCACCATCTCAATAATCTTCGCCAGCAAGGTGTCGCGCCCTATGCGTTCGGCCCGCATGGTGAAGCTGCCTTGCTGATTAATCGTACCAGCGCTGAGCTTGTCGCCAGCCTGTTTGCTGACCGGCAATGGCTCGCCCGTGATCATGGATTCATCGACATTCGAGCGACCATCGAGCAAGACACCATCGACCGGAATATGGGCACCGGGTTTGACGCGCAGCACATCGCCCAGTTGCACCTGATCGAGTGCGATTTCATTTTCGGCACCGTCTTTGGTGATGCGTATGGCGGTAGCCGGCGT
>JANYFV010000238.1 GCA_025359635.1 Undibacterium sp.
AGGAGAACAGCCTTGGCATATCGAAATCATACAGGCAGCGCATTTATTCTCTACGGCAAATAATGGCTCACTGTTTGTATTATTAGGCGGATTATTATCAAGCTTGCTGGCTGCCGCCTATGTGTATGTTGTGGTGTCACGCACTGAAACCATAGAGCGCTTGAGTAATGAGCGTGTCGCAGAACGCACTGCCGCTTTGCACTTTGCCAATCTACGCTTATCTGAAGATCTGGCATTACGCAAACGCACTGAAAAATCTCTGCGCCTGCACGAACGGGTGATCGAAGTCTCTTCCAATGCCGTCATTATTTGCAGTGCCAGCGGGCCGGACTTTGCGATCGAATATGTCAATCCCGCGTTTGAACACATTACCGGTTATAGCGCCTCGGACGTGGTCGGGCGCAGGCTGGAATCTTTACAGGGCAATAGCCAGGATCAGCAAAACATTGAAGAAATTCGTGCTGCCTTGCGCGAGAAACGCGAAGGTCATGCGTTGTTGCGCAATTATCGCAAGGATGGAACTGGGTACTGGAATGATCTGTTTATCGCCCCGGTGCAAGACGATGAGGGTGCAATCAGCCACTTTGTCGTGGCCCAATACGACATCACGGCCGTGATGCGCTACGAGGCTGAATTGGAGTTTCAAGCCAAGCACGATTCATTAACTGGCTTAGCAAATCGCAATCTCTTGCGTGAGCGTCTGACCCACGCCATTGCCGACGCCGAACGCAATGGTTCGCCGGTCTGGATCTTGTTTGTCGATCTGGATCGTTTTAAATTTATCAATGACACGCTCGGCCACGAGGCCGGTGATAAATTGCTCAAAACACTGGCGATGCGCCTGCAAGCGGTGGCGCGTGATGCCGATACTGTTGCGCGCCTGGGCGGCGATGAATTCGTTCTTGTCTTGCCTGAATATACGAGCGATGGTCCTGGCATGGCCGTTTTGCAGCAAATTATGGACGCTGTCGCTCAACCTTTGGTTTTGGAACAACACGAATTTTTCCTCACTTGCAGTATAGGCGTGGCGGTCTACCCAAAAGATGGGCTAACGGCAGAAACGCTGACCAAGCACGCTGATATTGCCATGTACCGAGCCAAAGAAACAGGCCGCAATACCTTTCAGTTTTATGCGCCGTCAATGAACGAGCGCACACTCGACCGCCTGTCGATAGAAGCCGATTTGCGCCATGCGCTGGAAAGGCAAGAATTTTCGCTGCATTACCAACCTCAAATCAATGCCATGAGCGGCCAAATTGTCGGCATGGAAGCGTTGATACGCTGGAACCACCCAATACACGGAATGATCTCGCCGGCACGCTTTGTCGGTCTGGCAGAAGAGATGGGATTGATTAATCCTATTGGTGCCTGGGTCATTAATCAGGCATGTGTTCAGGCCAAGACATGGCAATTGGCCGGATTAGGTGATCTGCGGGTTGCGGTTAATCTGTCGGCGCGGCAGTTCACGCAAAAAAATCTGGTACAAGCGATTGCCGATATATTGCATGCGACTGGGCTAGAACCTCGTTTTCTTGAACTGGAATTGACCGAGAGCATGGTGATGAATGATGTTGATAGTGCTATCACTATTTTGCGTAATCTTAAGGGATTAGGTGTCCATATTGCGATCGATGATTTCGGTACCGGCTATTCTAGTCTCTCGTATTTGCGGCGCTTCCCTATCGATGTTCTTAAAATCGATCAATCTTTTGTCAACGATTTAATGGTGGATGCCGACGATGCTGCCATCGTTGTATCCATCATTTCATTGGCACATAGTTTGCGATTACAAGTGGTGGCAGAAGGCGTGGAGAACAGTGATCAACTCGCCTTTTTGCGTGCACATGGATGCGATCAGATGCAGGGATATTATTTTAGCAAACCGATCAGCGCTGAAGCCTTTGAGCGACTGTTAAGAGCGGATACTCATTTGACAAACTTTGTACATGCCCTTGGGGCCTAAGCTGAGTGCCCAGCAAAACTAAGGATGCTGCTTATCCATAGATGATCGGATGTGTCGATATTTACGTAAGCGTGCCTTAACAAAAAGCGCCAGGTGAAAAGCAAGAAACAAGGCACCTGCAATTGGCATAAGTGCGATAAAAAACCAGGCGAAACCTGGTAACGGTATATCGCTAGACCAAGGGCTTGCGCGTTTTTCAGATTTAGCTGGCTGACTTGCCTGACTTGCATTGCTCGGGCCTTCAGTATCCGGTGCTGATGCACTTGCGGGTGTGACAACATAGACCGGTTGTACAGAGTCTTTCGTTACCACAGGAAAATCTGCTGTTGCCACTTGTAAACCACGTTTTTCACACGTGACGTCTGAGAATATCTTCTTTCCAGCTTTATCGAGACAAACATTTACATTAGCGAACGATGTAATAGATGCCAGCATGAAACACAAAGAGAGTACTAATTTTTTCATTGTAAATACGGTGAACAGCTTATTGAATTAGTCGAGTCAATTAATTTGACAGATAGAACGGGGAAATTAAAGGAATGAATTAATTCCGGATAGTATCAGACCATCCCTTGAAAAACCATGCGGCACTCTGTTCTATATCAATTCACATCGTCATGGCGCACATTGAAAAATAGGTGATAATGATATATATTCTCATTATCATTTAGATTTTCAGCGTACTATTCGCACTATCATTTCCAAATTCTCACCCAAATTATGAGCAATTCGAAAACAATTCCACTTGCAGCAATGACACTAGATCAATTAAGTATCGGTGACTCCGCTGTTGTCAGTGATGTCTCGGCAAATCAAAATATTGTTAACGACAATACCTTTGATATTTCCCGCAGGCTAAAAGAACTTGGTTTCGTCAAAGGCGAAGCTGTTCGTATCTTGCATCGCGGATATTTTGGCGGAGAA
The DNA here is from genome assembly GCA_025359635.1 of Undibacterium sp. GTDB lineage: Bacteria > Pseudomonadota > Gammaproteobacteria > Burkholderiales > Burkholderiaceae_D > Undibacterium. The sequence goes on from JANYFV010000238.1 coordinate 2,888, forward strand.
CCGCTCGCAGTTCGTGTCGGGCAATCGACTTTCGCATTGCGTCTTTTTGAGGCCGCATTGATTGGGGTCGTGCCAGCGGGAAGTGTTTGATGGATAAGGCTGAAACGAATTCATTGCGAATGGCCTTGGTTGGCAATCCTAACTGCGGCAAGACTGCCCTATTTAATCGACTCACTGGCGCCAGGCAGAAAGTTGCCAATTACGCAGGCGTAACGATAGAGCGGAAAGAAGGTAAATTTCACGCGAAATCGGGCCGCCTTTGGTATGTGCTTGATTTGCCCGGTGCGTATAGCCTTAACGCAGTCACTCCCGACGAAAAAATCACGCAAGATGTAGTAACAGGGGCGCATGCTGACGAAGTTCAACCAGATGTAGTTGTGTGTGTGGTGGATGCCACCAATCTCAAGCGTGGACTACGCATTGCCCTAGAATTAAAAGAGACAGGCTGTTCGATGATTCTGGCGGTCAATATGATGGACGTTGCCAAAGAACGAAATATTCATATTGATATCGATTTGCTCCAGCAAAGTTTAGGATTCCCTGTTGTTGAAACCATCGCGGTTGATCATCATGGTATCGATGCACTGTTGCTTAAGTTGGAAGAAATTGCGACAAGTTTAAGCAGCGCTCAGCCATATACTGCCCGCGTCGGGATGACATCTCCAGAAGATAGACAAAGTTCAGTCAACGAACTGCTGCTGCGTTGTGTGTCAACACCAGCAGAAAATGATAATTTGACTAGTTACAAAATAGATCGTTTTATTTTGCATCCTTTTTTCGGACCTGTCATTTTTACATTGGTGATGTTTTTGGTGTTTCAGGCTGTCTTCTCCTGGGCACAAATTCCTATGGACTTGATCAAGTTAGGTGTTGATCAAATTGGCATCTCGGTTCAATCATTTTTAGCACCAGGTATATTGCAAGATCTGTTGGTGAAAGGCGTTATTGGTGGCGCTGGCAGTGTGCTGGTTTTCTTGCCCCAAATTGTTATTTTATTTTTCTTCATTTTAGTGATGGAAGATTCAGGCTATCTTCCTAGAGCTGCATTTTTACTCGACAGGGTAATGGGAAAAGTAGGTTTGTCAGGAAGAGCATTCATCCCCCTGCTCTCGAGTTTTGCTTGTGCTATACCTGGCATTATGGCTACACGCACTATACAAAACCCGCGTGATCGGCTGGTAACGATCATGATTGCGCCACTGATGACTTGTTCTGCCAGATTACCCGTATATGCATTAATTATCGCTGCGTTTATTCCACAGAAAATGATTTTTGGATGGTTAAATTTGCAGGGCTTTGTTTTATTTGCATTGTATATTGCAGGTATAGCGTCAGCAATGTTAGTGGCCTTTGCGTTCAAGAGACTTTGGGGCAAACAAAAACAACAAGCCTTGATGCTGGAATTGCCGGATTATCGGCTGCCAAACTCACGCAATTTAATCATGGGATTATGGGAAAGAATTAAGATTTTTATGACGCGCGTCGGCACGATAATTTTGTCGCTGATGATCTTACTTTGGTTTTTGAGTAGTTTTCCAGGTGCACCCGATAACGCCACTCAGCCTGCGATCTATTACAGTGTTGCTGGCATATTAGGGAGAATGCTAGAAGTAGTTTTTGCACCGATTGGTTTTAATTGGCAAATCTGTATTGCGCTGGTACCGGGTTTGGCCGCTCGAGAAGTTGCTGTTGCCGCTTTAGGAACCGTCTATTCTTTGTCGCAAAGCGGAACCGAATTAGCTAGTAGCCTTGAGCCTTTAATCGCTGGTTCGTGGAGTATATCCACCGCATTATCCTTGTTGGCGTGGTATGTTTTTGCGCCTCAATGTATTGCCACATTAAGTGTCGTTAAACGCGAAACCAATACCCTTCGTTATCCCATAATCATGGCGGGATATCTTTTTGGTTTGGCTTATTTGGCGTCGTTCATTACCTACAATCTGGCCCGTCATTTTCTCGGGTGATGATATGCAATTATTTATTGTGATTCTATTGATATGCAGTGCTGGTGCTTACCTGATATTTAAATGGCTGCCAAAACAGCACAAGCAAAATTTGTATGTATGGCTGATAAAAAAAATACCGCAACTAAATGGTATTTTAAGCATGTCAAATAATGCTTGTTCTGATGGGTGCTCGACGTGTGGCGCGTGCGAGCACCCATCGAGCAAAAATAATATTACCGGTCAAATTAAAATTATCAAGATTTTTCCAAATTCTTCTACTTTGAATTAGTGTATCCTTATCTTGAGAATATAAATTTCCAACCTCGCACTACATTGATAGCGAGAAAAATTATAACGAGACTAATAAAGGTATCAACTGTTCATGAGTACGATTATCTACGACAAGACTGATAAAGGCCGAGAAGAATTAAGCACACGTAAATACCAATTGGCGCCGAGATCCCGATCTTTATTGGTGCTAATTGATGGCAAACAAACGGTCGCAGATTTATTGAAAAAAATAGCTGGCTTAGGCTTGAATCAACAAAGTATTCAAGACTTGTTTGATCAAGAATTTATTGCGGTATCCCAAAGCATCGCCTCGAACCTTGCGCCTGCTCCGGCCCTTGCTCCAAAGCCCGAGGATGAATCAGTTGCAGAGACATTGCCGGTCGCGGAAGTATCGTCAAAACCAATACTGGCGATCTCTGAAGTTCCGGAAGAAAACGCGCGCCGTTTTCAGGCGCTCAGCAAGTTCTTTAATGAAACGATCAAAAGTTCACTAGGCTTTCGTGGCTTCACCTTGCAATTAAAAGTTGAACGCGCTGCGAACATACAGGAATTTGAAGACTTAAGAAATGTTTATATCGAAGCTATTTTAAAAGCCAAAGGAAAAGACGTAGCACGCGATTTACGTGATAAGTTAGATCAATTGCTGTATGCAAAATTGAATGATTCCCTTGAATGAACTCAAACCAAATCCCATTCAATATATAAAAAGCCAGGTAAATTCCTGGCTTTTTTATTGCGCAATCATTTAAATTTATTCAATACCCTGACTAGCCAAATACTCTTCGTAAGTGCCGCTGTAATCGATGATTTCATTCTCTTTAATTTCCAGGATACGCGTAGCCAGTGACGAAACAAATTCACGGTCATGCGATACAAAGATTAAAGTGCCGGCATATTTTTCGAGTGCGATATTAAGTGATTCTATGGTCTCCATATCCATATGATTGGTTGGCTCATCCATCAATAATACATTGTGACGGCCAAGCATGAGTTTGCCGTACATCATGCGACCTTTTTCACCGCCCGAGAGAACTTTGACAGATTTTTTGACGTCATCACCACCAAATAATAAACGGCCCAAAATAGCCCGAACTGCCTGGTCGTCATCACCTTCTTTGGTCCATTGACCAATCCAGTCGGTCAGGTTTTTATCTGAAGCAAATTCTTCGGTCGGATCTTGCGGCATGTAACCTGGATTGGCATTTTCCGCCCACTTGACGATGCCTTTATCGGCACTTAGGCGAGCGATCGCTTCACCACCTATGCAACGCAACAAGGTTGTTTTACCTACACCGTTGGCGCCAATGATGGCGATGCGCTCACCCGCTTCGACCATCAGGTCTAATTTGCTAAACAAGGTACGGTCATAAGTTTTAGACAAGCCGCTCACTTCTACGGCCAGTCTGTGCAATTTCTTTTCGCCATCAAAGCGAACAAAAGGATTTTGCCGGCTGGATGGCTTGATATCCTCAATCTTGATTTTTTCAATCTGCTTGGCACGCGACGTTGCCTGACGTGCTTTGGATTTATTTGCTGCAAAACGACGGACAAAATCCTGCAGCTCTAAGACTTTATCTTTAGCCTTGGCATTGTTGGCCATTTGCTGCTGACGTGCCTGGGTCGACGCAAACATGTAGTCATCATAATTACCAGGATAAATTCTCAGCGTGCCGTAATCCATATCCGCCATGTGCGTACAAACCTGATTCAGGAAATGGCGATCATGGGAAATAATGATCATGGTGGAATTGCGCTCGTTCAGAATATCCTCTAACCAGCGAATGGTGTTGATATCCAGATTATTCGTTGGTTCATCTAATAACAAAATATCAGGATTAGAGAACAGTGCTTGCGCCAACAACACACGTAGCTTCCAACCCGGCGCAATAGCGCTCATCAAACCTTGATGCTGCTCAATAGGTATACCTGCACCGAGTAATAATTCCCCGGCCCTGGCTTCCGCTGTGTAACCGTCATACTCGGCAAATTTTGCCTCAAGATCTGCTGCCTTCATGTAATCGTCATCGGTCGCTTCCGGATCTGCATAGATGGCATCACGCTCAGCCATTGCTGCCCACATTTCAGTGTGGCCCATCATAATGACATCAAGAACGCGCATCTCTTCGTAGGCGAACTGATCCTGGCGTAATTTACCCAGGCGTTCATGTTGATCTAACATCACAGTGCCACTAGACTGGTCCAGATCGCCGCCAAGAATTTTCATGAAGGTAGATTTGCCGCAACCATTGGCGCCGATCAAACCATAGCGGTTACCTTCGCCAAATTTAGTGGTAATGTTTTCAAAAATCGGCTTTGGGCCGAACTGCATCGTAATATTGGCGGTAGAAAGCACGGAAAAACCTTTTGCAATAAGAGTATTAATTAACCCTCGATTATAACATTGCCTATGATCAGTTCTGAAGGCAGAAAAAAAATTGAGATTCTGATGCAAACGGAATACGTCTTCAAATGCAAAAAGCCCAGCACAATGGCTGAGCTTTTAAGTATTAATCGGTAAAAAAGCGCCTAATTAAATCCCTTAGCTTCTGCCGCAAGGCTAAGCATCAATGCAGCTGGTTTCCATGCATCACCATGTCGTCCCTTGGCATATTTTTCCATTGCCATGAGTACATTTGTCAGCCCTAGCGTGTCAGCATAGAACATCGGGCCGCCGCGGTGCAATGGAAATCCGTAACCGGTCAAATACACCATGTCAATATCCGACGCACGGGTCGCGATGCCCTCTTCCAAAATACGCGCACCTTCATTTACCAGTGCGAATATCAGGCGTTCGGTGATTTCCTGATCGGAAATTTTACGTCTCTCAACACCGATATCAGCTGAATGCTGGATGATCATGTCATTGACTAGCTGAGACGGGTAAGGTTTACGGTCACCGGCTTTGTAGTCATACCAACCTGCGCCAGTTTTTTGACCAAAACGGCCTGATTCACAGAGTAAATCGGCGGTCTTGGAATACGTAACATGCGGTTTATCGACATAACGGCGTTTGCGAATTGCCCAGCCTATGTCATTGCCCGCCAAATCACCCATGCGGAAAGGCCCCATGGCAAAACCTAGTTTTTCAATGGCCTTATCAACTTGTTCTGGAGTACAGCCTTCTTCCAATAGGAACCCGGCTTGGCGGCTATATTGTTCTATCATGCGATTGCCGATAAAACCATCGCAGACGCCAGAGACCACACCGGTTTTTTTGATCTTTTTAGATAAAGCTAATGCCGTGGCCAGTACATCTTTTGCAGTTTTTTTACCGCGTACAATTTCTAACAGTTTCATGACGTTGGCTGGGCTAAAAAAATGTGTACCAATCACGTCTTCCGGGCGTTTGGTAAAACTGGCGATAACATCGACATCCAAAGTGGAGGTGTTCGACGCCAGGATCGCTCCTGGCTTCATGACTTCATCGAGCTTCTTAAAGACTTGCTCTTTCACTCCCATGTCTTCAAACACGGCTTCAATCACGAGATCGGCCTGGGCAATTGCTTCATAAGATAAAGTGCCGGTGATCAGGTTCACGCGTTGCTCAAATTTTTCTTGTGTTAGTTTGCCTTTTTTTAGGGTGTTCTCGTAATTTTTCCGTATCGTTGCCAGCCCTTTGTCCAATGCTTCTTGTTTCATTTCCAGAATTTGAACTGGTATGCCGGCATTGGCAAAATTCATCGCAATACCACCACCCATCGTCCCCGCACCAATGACGGCAACCGATTTGATCGGACGGGTTGGGGTATCTTCCGGCACATCAGGCACTTTACTTGCGGCGCGTTCACCAAAGAAGGCATGCCGTAAGGCCTTGGATTCTGTGGTTTGTACCAGTTCCAGAAAGAGATCGCGCTCTACGATCAGGCCATCGTCAAACTTCTTCGTCACAGCGGCGGCAACGGCCTCAACACATTTTAATGGGGCAGGAAAAGGGCCGGCCATTGCACGCACGGTGTTGCGTGAAAACTGTAAAAACGCTTCATGATTTGGATAATCAATCTTGATGTCGCGTACACGCGGCAAAGGACGGACATCCGCCATTTTTTCCGCAAATGCCATTGCACCGAGCATTAAATCACCGTCGATAAGTTCATTAAACAATGCTGTCTCGGCCAATTTTTCCGAAGCGACGGGGGCGCCGGAAACGATCATATTTAAGGCCATTTCCAAGCCCAATACGCGTGGCAAGCGCTGGGTGCCACCAGCACCGGGCAAGATGCCTAATTTAACTTCTGGCAAGGCGATTTGCGCACCTGTAGTTGCGACGCGATAATGACAGCCCAATGCCAACTCTAGTCCGCCGCCCATACAAACGGAATGAATCGCCGCGATGACCGGCTTACTCGCGTTTTCCACAACATTGATCACCGTGTGCAAAGACGGTTCGGCAAAGGCTTTTGGTGAGTTGAATTCTTTAATATCTGCCCCACCAGAAAATGCCTTGCCCGCGCCCGTGATAATGATAGCCTTAACTGCGTCATCAAGCGCGGCAAGCTTCATGCTCTCTACGATTGCACTGCGTGTCGCATGACCCAAGCCATTGACCGGGGGATTTTTCATTGTGATGACGGCAATATTGCCGACGACTTGATATTCTGCGCTCATGGCTTTTCCTTTAGTTTATTTGGTAAGCGCGGATTTAATCGTCATCCCCGAAGGCTTTAATCGGGGATCCAGTTCTCAAACTACTTTGTGCGAAGCACGACTGCTAAGTCGCTTCGTGATTAGCTTGAAAACTGGATCCGGGCTTTCGCGAGGATGACGATTAAATACACGCTTCCTTAGGTTTAATTTATTAACGGCGAAAACGGCTTGTATTGATTTTGTGCACTAACTATACCGTAAAATAGTACGATCGTATTATTTTAAATAAAAATTATTTAAAAAAACACATCAAAGAAAAAACACCTTATAACTTAAACCTCCAGCCATTCCTTACGAATCACATCGTTATGCCGTAAATCATCGGGAGTTCCCTCGAAGACTATACTACCGTGTCCCATCACATACACTCTCTGAGAAATCTCCAGCGCGATAGCCAGTTTTTGCTCAACAAGTAATACTGAGATACCACGATTTTTCAACTCCTTAAGATACTCGGCAACCAAATCAACAATCTTTGGCGCCAAGCCTTCAGTGGGTTCATCGATCATAATTAAGTCAGGATCGCCCATTAAGGTGCGACACAAAGTCAGCATTTGTTGTTCGCCACCCGATAAGACGCCAGCAGATGTGTTTTGCCGTTCTCTTAACCTAGGAAAAAGTTG
>JANYFV010000303.1 GCA_025359635.1 Undibacterium sp.
CAACTTTGGTTGGAAAAAAGGACTAATATTTCATCGCGTTCACGTTGTTCCAAATCGCCATAAAGAGCGAGGGCGCTGATACCTTGTTGTTGTAGTTCCTCCGCTAATTCACGGCAATGGATTTTGGTATTGCAAAATGCTAGTGTGGAGACCGGCTGATAATGCTTGAGCAATTGCGCTACCGCAGCATTGCGGTTTTCTGGCGTGACAGCATAAAAAAGCTGTTCTATTTGTGTTTCTGCATGTTGACTCTCCACCTTGACTTCGGCCGGCTCTCTCAAGAAATGTGCACTTGCTTTGCGAATATCGTCTGGGTAAGTGGCAGAAAATAATAAGGTTTGACGACGCGGCGAGCAAGCCGCGACGATGCCAACGATGTCTTCATAAAAACCCATATCTACCATACGGTCGGCTTCGTCAAGCACCAAGGTTTGCACGGTAGCCAGGTTGATGCTGCAGCGACCAATATGATCAAGCAGGCGGCCTGGTGTACCAACTACGATATGTGCACCATGTTCCAGTGAGGCAATTTGTGGCCGCATTGCGGTGCCGCCGCATAAGGTCAGAATTTTAATGTTATCGATAAAGCGCGCCAGGCGCCGCAATTCGTTAGATACTTGATCGGCCAGTTCACGCGTGGGGCAAACTACCAATCCTTGAATCGCAAAATAGCTGGGATTGATCTTGGCCAAGATGCCGATGCCAAATGCTGCAGTCTTGCCGCTCCCTGTTTTAGCTTGTGCTATTAAATCACGCTGTTCCAGCATGATAGGCAAACTTACTGCCTGTATCGGCGTCATTTGCGTATAGCCGAGGCTATCGAGATTGCTGATAAGTGCCGAGGCCAAGGGGAGGCTGGAGAAAAGTGGGTTTGTCATTAAATATCTGCCCGTAGCGATAAACAAAAAAGCAAAAGCGCTGATGCCGCAAAGTCTAACAGTTGCAGATTTGTTTTTCTGGAATTTTATTACATGTGAAACGATAAAGCCGCTCAATCTCTATAAAGAAATCAGCGGCTTAGCGTATTTGGTTGCGGGGGCAGGATTTGAACCTACGACCTTCGGGTTATGAGCCCGACGAGCTGCCAGACTGCTCCACCCCGCGTCTGAGGAGGCGAATTGTACAGGGCATTATGGGCAGTCACAAGGAATAGTTCCGGATATTTTCGTTCCGCTGCATAAATTTGCTGAAGTAACTTGAAAGCGGCTCTCAAAGGCGCGATACTGAACACTGCGTACAGACTTGTTACGAATAGCCAAACCATAGCCCAGTACTAGAGAGAATCATATACAGATGGAATACGAAGTAATCGATACGCAAATCGCCCCGGATGGCCGATTGGAAGTCTTATCCAAAGCGGAAGTCGCTAAATTATTGGATACCAGCCATAGCGGCCTGTATCAGCTGTTTCGCCGTTGTTCGCTGGCTGTACTTAATTGCGGTAGCGGGCTCGACGATGGTAAAGAATTGCTGGAGCGCTATAAAGATTTTGAAATCAGCATTGTTCAACGTGAACGTGGCATCAAGCTAGATGTAAAAGCCGCACCGGCGGGTGCCTTTGTCGACGGCATCATGATCAAAGGCATACAGGAACACTTATTTACCGTGCTCCGTGATATTTTGTTTATTCGTGGTGAAGTTGAGGAGAATTCAAAATTCGATTTAAATTCTACTGAAGGCATTAGCGATGCGGTGTTTCATATTTTGCGCAACGCCAATTTATTGCGTCCACAAGTGAGCCCCAATTTAGTGGTTTGCTGGGGTGGTCATTCGATCTCGGGGACAGAATACGATTACACCAAGCAGGTTGGCTATCATCTTGGCCTGCGTGCGATGGATATCTGTACTGGCTGTGGCCCTGGCGCAATGAAGGGGCCGATGAAGGGCGCTACGATCGGGCACGCCAAACAGCGCATTAGCCATGGCCGTTATTTAGGCATTACTGAACCGGGAATCATCGCAGCTGAAGCGCCAAATCCTATCGTTAACGACCTGGTGATTTTGCCGGATATCGAAAAGCGTCTTGAAGCCTTTGTGCGTATCGGACACGCGATCGTGGTGTTTCCTGGTGGTGCAGGAACCGCCGAAGAAATTCTTTATATACTCGGCATTTTGCTCCACCCTGAGAATGCGGATTTTCCTTTCCCGCTGATCTTTACCGGCCCGGAAAGTGCTTCAGATTATTTTAAACAAATTGATCAGTTTATCGCAGAGACTTTGGGCGCCGAGGCCCAACAAAAATACAATATCATTGTGAATGACCCAAAGCTGGTGGCGCAAGAAGTTCAAGCGGGCATAAAAAAAGTCCGCGAATTTCGCAAGGCCAAGGGCGACGCTTATTATTTTAACTGGTTGCTTAAAATTGATGCGGAGTTCCAAAAACCATTCGATCCGACCCATGAAAACATGCGTGGTTTGCATCTGCAGAAGGATCAGCCTACACACATCCTGGCAGCGAACCTGCGCAGGGCGTTTTCAGGCGTGGTGGCCGGTAACGTCAAGGAGCAGGGCATTCGCGCCATCGAGCAGTATGGCTGTTTTGAAATTCGGGGAGACACCCGCCTGATGGCGTCGATGGACCGTT
>JANYFV010000338.1 GCA_025359635.1 Undibacterium sp.
ACCCGTACGCCGCTGGTATCTATCGGATTAATGCATCTGCCAAGATTAGACCCCAGCGCCACGGTTAATGTCGCACCGCTGGTGCTGACCGATGATAAGGTCTGATCGCTGGTGAACGCACGATATGGGCCGGTGCCACCATAAATATTCAAGACAATAGGCGCAACACTATCTTCACCAATCAACAGCGCACTTGGTGATAATCTCAAGTTGGTTGAAAGCTGACTCACCGTTAAGACGAAAGATTTCGTTTGCCCCAGCGCGTCAACTATCGTTATATTGGTACTGCCTGCGTTAAGTAAAGTGGCAGAAAAACTACCGCCACTGCTCGAAACAGACGCCGGAGTAACCGTCGCGATACTGACGTTGTTGACAGTGATTGAGTAAGCGGGAGATCCTCCACTGACTAAAAATTGCAAAACGTCGCCGACATTACCACTGGCACCATTCGGCTGTACGTCAAGCAGCAAGCTGGCAGTCTGTGAGATGGCGACGTCAATCGTTACGAACGCGCCCACCGCGTCGAATACAAGCACTTGCGCGCTACCTGCCGCTATACCGTTAATGGTCAAAGTTGTGCCTGAAATACTCGCGTCAGCAACGGCTTTATTACTACTGCTGACAGTGTAAGGCGCAGTGCCGCCACCAATGGTGTAAGTGTTTGATGCCGTGACTGCAATAGTGACAGCGCTGGGTGAAGTCGTGAAGAGTTTATTGCTCGTCCCACCAGAGCCAACATTAACGGTGATCGGCACCGAGGTTCCGGCGGCATCAAACACAAGAACTTGTGCAGTGCCAGTTGCGATGCCATTAATGATTAATACTGTGCCAGAAACACTGACACTAGCGACGCCAACGTTACTACTACTTGCTGTGTATGGGGCGATACCGCCACCTATGGTGTAACTATTCGTTTCTTTGGCGGCAAATGTCACTGTGCTGGCTGCGGTGGTAAAAAGCGCAGTGCCAACGCCACCCGAACCGACAGTGACTGTAACGGTTACTGAAGTGCCGGCTGAGTCGAATATGTTGACTTGCGCTGAACCTGCCGCAATGCCAGAAATAATAAAAGAACTCCCATTGATCGCTACAGTAGCAACCGCAGTATTGTTGCTGCTGACGAGGTAGCCTGGTTTGCCTCCTCCAATTGTGAACGATGAAGAAACCTTAGCTGCCAAGGTAAGCGTGCTTGGCGCTGTTGTGAACAATGCGGAAGGTGTCGTGGCGCCGCTGACTGTCACGTTGATGATGACGCTTGCTCCTACCGCATCGGTGACGGTAATTTGTGTGGTGCCTGCCGTTAAACTCACAATATTGAGCGTCGTGCCTTTGACATCGGTGGTCGCAACGTTTGTATTGCTACTAGTGGATTTGTAGGTCGCAGTGCCGCCACCTACGGTGTAGCTGGAAGAGCCGCCATTGAGTGTGATGGCCGTTGGCGCGCTGGTGAACAAAGTTGTGCCAGATGCGATGCCTACTGTGCCAGCACCACCACCGCAAGCGACCGCTAAGAAGGTGGAAAATGCCAAAATACCAAGACGTAAAATCTGCGTAATTGAGAAAAATCTGAATGGTGACGTCATTGCTGAATCCAAAATATTGTTGCTGATTGGTTGATGCAAGTTGAGCACGAGAGAATAGCCCATACCATACCTTAATTAAGTGCCAAATCTCAAGCAACATTTGCTTATTTGAGCGTTGCACAACAATACTTCATCATTCCACAAAAAATCCGGATATTCTGCCTATGTGCAACTAAAGAAATGTTTATAATCCGCAATCGGATAATAGATTCAGGCTCACAAACACCCCATGTATCGCGCACATTTTGGCTTAAGCCAATCCCCTTTCAGCATTACACCGAACCCTGCTTTCTTTTATTCAGGGAGTCAGCGTGGCGATATTCTTGAAGCACTCATTTACGCTGTCATTCATGGCGAAGGCATCATCAAGGTGACGGGTGAGGTTGGAAGTGGCAAGACTATGCTATGTCGTATGCTGGAAGGCATGATGCCAGCCAATGTCGAAGTCATTTATCTGGTGAATCCTACGCTTAGCCGGGCAGAAGTCGTGTTTGCGATTGCAGGTGAGCTTGAGCTTGATACCGCAGGCAAACGACCAGATGAGGTTATTCGCCTTTTGCAAGGTGATTTGATCGCCAAGCACGCGAATGGTAAGCAGGTTGTGCTGCTGGTGGAAGAAGCGCAGGCAATGCCGCTAGAGACGTTGGAGGAGATCCGTTTATTTTCAAATCTGGAAACATCACAGCATAAGCTGTTACAAATAGTGCTGTTCGGTCAGCCAGAACTCGATGAAAGCCTGAACCTTCCGCGCATGCGACAACTCAAAGAGCGCATTACACATAGTTTTAAAGTGCCGCCGATGATGACCAGCACCATTCCGGAATTTCTCATGTTTCGCTTGCGTGCCGCAGGTTATCACGGCCCCGACATCTTCAGTAAAGGCGCGATTAAGCTGCTTTCGTCCGTGTCAGAAGGAATTGTGCGGCGCATCAATATTCTTGCGGATAAAGCGTTGTTAGCCGCATTTGCAGATAACACCCATTTCATTGAGGTGAAACATGTGAAAGAGGCGATACGAGATAGTGAATTTTCCACTTCTCGCACACACTATCCTTATTTGCGTTTGGTGATTGGCTTGGCATTTTCCGTAACACTGCTTGTAGCTGCGGATATAGGTTGGCGAACGTATTTACATAATAAGATGTCCGCGCGGGCGGCAATGGTGGCACCAATTCAAAAAAATGCTTCCAGCGCCGCTATTGCAGTACCACATTCCAGCGTGAATGCAATAG
>JANYFV010000352.1 GCA_025359635.1 Undibacterium sp.
CTTCATCCAGCGGCACATAAGCATGACCATAACGACGGATACCTTTTTTATCCCCCATTGCGATGGCAAAAGCCTGCCCCAAGGTAATGCCAACATCTTCCACTGTGTGATGCGCATCAATGTGGAGATCGCCCTTCGCTTCTATCTCCAGATCGATCAAACCATGACGGGCGATTTGGTCTAGCATATGATCCAGAAATGGCACGCCGGTATTGAGTTTTTGCTTGCCGGTGCCATCGAGATTGATGCTGACACTGATCTGGGTTTCGTTGGTATTGCGTGTGACTTGCGCGGTACGTTGGGCTTGCATGATATTTGGCTTTGCTTCAGCGTTGGTATAAAAATTACAAAGATGCTTTAAGAGCATCAAGAAAGAGGTCATTTTCGGCTGGAGTACTGACTGTAATGCGCAGACAATTCTCTAGCAAAGCATGCATTTTACCTACATTTTTGACTAATATTTTTTGTTTCAGCAAATTAGCGAACACTTGTTCGGCTTGCGGCACCCGAATCAGCAGGAAATTTGCCGCAGAAGGGAAAACTTCTACACCCTTCAATTGTTGCAAAGCAGCCGCCAGCAAAGTTCTTTGCTCACGCAATAGTGCGGCTTGCGCATCCAATACAGCTACATGCTGCAACATGAATTCTGCCGCAGCTTCCGTCAATACATTGATATTGTATGGCGGCCGGACTTTTTCAAATTCGTTTAATAGCGCCTGACTGCCCGACATATACCCAAGGCGAATACCAGCCAAACCTAACTTGGAGACTGTGCGCATCACGATGAGATTATCAAACTCAGCCAGGCGTGACATGAAACTGCTTAGTGCAAAGGGCTGATACGCTTCGTCGACAATCACCACGCCGCTGTCGCCAACTGCACGCAAGATATCTTCGATATCCGCGACTTCAAACAGGGTTCCGGTAGGATTATTTGGATACGCCAGATAGGTGATCGCAGGCCTATGCTCATGGATGGCAGCGAGCATCGCGGGCTTATCCAGCGTCAGATCGGCACGCAATGGCACACCGACAAATTTCAAGCCGGCCAGACGTGCCGACATCGCATACATGACAAATCCCGGCACTGGCGCCAGCACGCTCGCACCAGGTTTGGCACAGGCGACTGAGACCATGGAGATTAACTCATCAGAACCATTACCCAATACCACATCATAATTTACTGGTATGCCGAATTCTTTTTTGATCGCGTTTTTCAATGCCGAATAACTCGGCACCGGATAGCGATTCAAGTCAACTTGTGCCAAGCGTTCAGCGAGTGCGCTTTGCAGTGCTGCCGATAAAGTGTAGGGATTTTCCATCGCATCGAGTTTTACAAAACCGGATGAATCTGCCACGTGATAGGCAGATAAATCACGGATTTCGGTGCGTATGATATTTTCGATTAACGACATGAGGGGTTCAATTCAATTAAAAAATTAAGACCTTTTGCAAAGAGTCGGATGGTGCGTCGCTGGTCGCTGTTGGCGCAATTTTTGTTGCCGCTTTCTGTGAAATCTTTGCGCTTCGCTGACCTTTCTTTCCACTTTTTACGTTCGGAATTTTTTCCCGTACTGGCTCGGTCGGCAAATTACTTTGTACTGACAATTGCGCTTCAGAAGACGCCAATCGTTCTTGAATGATCTGGCAGTATTCCGGATTCAATTCAAAGCCGACAAAATGTCGCCCGCAACGTTTAGCGGCAATCGCGGTAGTGCCGCTACCCATGAACAAATCTAGCACGACACCGCCAGGTGGGCAGGAGGCACGCACCATGCGTTCAATAATCTCTAAAGGTTTTTGGGTAGGATGATCGGCCCGTTCCGGATCTTCTTTGTGCAGACGCGACACGCTCCATACGTCTTTCGGGTTGTAGCCCAGTTCTAGCCATTTGGCGCCGACAAAAATCGAACGTGAACGGGCTTTTTTGGTTTCGGCATCATACGGAATGCGCACGGCATCCAGATCAAAATAATAGCCTTTGTCCTTGGCAAAAAAACCTATGGTGTCATGCACAGATGTAAAACTTCGGACACTGCCGCCCATCGACGGCACCCGCCTATCCCAGATAATTTCATTGAGCATCGTCATGCGTTGTTTCAGCATCACGAAGATTTCTGGCGAGTAGCGCCAGGTCAGGAATATGTATAAAGAACCGGCCGGCTTTAACTTAGGCAAGGCCGCAGCTATCCAGCGCTCGGTCCAGGCCAGGTAATCATTTGACGCCTGCTTATCGGAATCATTGCCGTAATCCTTGCCCAAACCATACGGCGGATCAGTCAAGATCAAATCGATACTTCCGTTTGGGATGCGCTCCAGACCGGCTAAAGCATCTTCATTGAAGATCTGATCGATGTAGCTATTCATTGCATATTTCAGGTGATAATTTCAAACGATATTCAGCGCTACGGGCATGCGCCTGCAGGCCTTCGCCATAGGCTAATTCGGCAGCGACTTTACCGAGGCTTTGCGCGCCCTGCTGGCTGACATGGATCATCGAAGAGCGTTTTTGAAAATCATAGACGCCGAGCGGTGACGAAAAGCGTGCCGTGCGCGAAGTTGGCAACACGTGATTAGGTCCGGCACAATAATCACCCAGCGCTTCCGAGGAATATCGGCCAAGAAACATGGCGCCGGCATGGCGAATTTGGTCCGCCCATTGTTGCGGATTTTCAGCGGAAATTTCCAGATGCTCGGCCGCGATATTATTCGCGATATCACAGGCTTCCTGCATATCGCGCACCTTGATTAAAGCACCTCGATTGGCCAAAGAAGTGCGAATAATTTCCTGACGTGGCATGGCCTCGATTAACTTGGCAATACTGGCACTGACCGCATCCAGATAGGCGGCATCCGGGCACAGTAAGATCGATTGCGCGAGCTCGTCATGTTCAGCCTGGGAAAACAAATCCATCGCGACCCAATCAGGGTCAGTGGTGCCATCGCAGATCACCAGAATTTCAGACGGGCCGGCGATCATGTCGATGCCCACCGTGCCAAACACCCGGCGCTTGGCGGCCGCGACATAGGCGTTACCCGGCCCGACAATTTTATCCACTTGCGGTATCGTCTGAGTACCATAGGCCAAAGCACCAACCGCCTGCGCACCACCTACAGTGAACACACGATCCACACCGGCGATAGCCGCGGCCGCAAGTACCAGAGAATTTTTTACGCCATCCGGTGTCGGCACTACCATGATGATTTCTTTGACGCCTGCCACTTTGGCCGGTATCGCATTCATCAATACCGAAGATGGGTAAGCCGCTTTACCACCAGGCACATAGATGCCAACGCGATCGAGCGGGGTGACTTTTTGCCCGAGCACTGTACCGTCTGCCTCGGCGTAAGAGAATCCAGCCGAACCACATTCTGTTTTCTGAATTTCATGGTAGCTACGTACCCGCTGCGCTGCAGTTTCCAGCGCACTACGGCGTTCAGGTGACAGAGAAATTAATGCCGCATGCAGCTCTGCCTGCGGGATCTCCAATTCAGCAATACTGTGCGCTGTCAGCCGATCAAAACGATTCGTAGTCTCGAGCACGGCGGCATCACCGCGCTTTTTCACGTCCAGCAAAATTTGCGCAACGACACGGTCAATCGCCTCATCTTCATTCGCTTCAAATGCCAATAAGCTCGCCAGCTTTTCAGAAAAATCTGCCTGACTTGAATCGAGCCTAGCGATCAATGATGGAGTGATTTGCGACATAATGAATACTTTCGAGAAACGCCGTACTTACCGTTCAAACTACACTAAAACTATCAGCCAAATAAATTAAGTCAGCTTGGATGGAGCGCTTTAGAAGCGCGGTCAAAGGCCTCAAGTATCGGTTGCAAACGTTCACGTTTCATTTTCAAGGCAGCCTGATTTACCACCATGCGCGAAGAAATATCCATGATGTGTTCGACTTCAACCAGGTTATTTGCGCGCAAGGTGTTGCCTGTGCTGACCAGATCAACTATCGCGTCTGACAAACCAACTAGCGGAGCGAGCTCCATCGAGCCGTACAATTTAATCAAATCCACGTGCACGCCTTTGTTAGCGAAATGCTGGCGCGCGATCTCAGTGTATTTGGTGGCAACGCGCAAACGAGCACCATGGCGCACCGCGGTGGCATAATCAAAACCGACCGAGACGGCTACCGACATTCTGCAGTTGGCGATATTGAGGTCGATAGGCTGGTACAAGCCCTCCCCGCCATGCTCTTGCAACACGTCTTTACCGGCAACGCCAAAATCGGCCGCGCCATATTGCACGTAAGTTGGCACATCTGATGCGCGCACAATAATCACCCGCACGGCAGGATCGTTGGTCGCCAAAATCAATTTACGTGAAGTTTCAGGATCTTCAGTGACGCGGATCCCTGCAGCTTCAAGTAGCGGCAAAGTCTCTTCAAAGATGCGGCCTTTGGATAAGGCCAGGGTCAGTTGTTGGTTCATATCGTGTGTTTTATTTTACTCGTTGTATGTGGGCGCCAACGCCAGACAATTTCACTTCCATTTTGTCGTAACCGCGATCCAGATGATAAATCCTGTCGATCAGGGTCTCGCCCTCTGCTGCCAGACCTGCGATCACCAAAGAGGCGGAAGCCCGTAAATCAGTTGCCATCACCGGTGCACCAACCAATTTATCTACCCCGGTAACAATCGCGGTATGGCCGTCAATTTCAATGTGCGCACCAAGACGATTCATCTCTTGCACGTGCATGTAGCGGTTTTCAAAAATCGTTTCCGTGACCCGGCTGACACCATGGGCGATGCAATCGAGCGCCATGGATTGCGCTTGCATATCGGTAGGGAAGCCCGGGTATTCCGTAGTACGGAAACTCACGGCCTTAGGACGCGTGCCCATTTGCGCCCTGATCCAATCAGGGCCGCTGGTGATAATCACACCGGCTTCGCGCAATTTATCCATCGCCACGTCGAGAATATCGCTACGGGTATTTTTTAAAGTAATGTCACCACCTGCCGCTGCCACGGCACACAAAAAAGTCGCAGTCTCGATACGGTCTGCCACGACGGTGTGGGATGCCCCATGTAAACGATCGACACCTTGAATGACTAAACGATCGGTGCCAACGCCTTCAATTTTTGCACCCATAGAAACTAATAGATGCGCAAGATCAGTGACTTCTGGTTCGCGCGCCGCGTTTTCTAAAATGGTTTCGCCGTCAGCCAGTGCCGCGGCCATCAAGAAATTTTCAGTCCCTGTCACGGTGATCATGTCGGTGACGATTTTTGCGCCTTTCAGGCGCTTGGCTTTGGCGTGAATATAACCAGCCTCAATATTGATTTCGGCCCCCATCGCTTGCAGACCTTTGATATGCTGATCAACTGGCCGTGAACCAATGGCGCAACCGCCAGGCAAAGACACTTTTGCTTCGCCAAAACGAGCCAACAATGGGCCGAGTACCAGAATAGACGCACGCATGGTTTTCACCATATCGTAAGGCGCTTCCCAGTTATTGACTCCAGCACCGTTGAGGGTCACGATGCCGTCTTCTTGCGTCACCGCCAGGCCCATTTGACGCAACAACTTCAGCATCGTCGAGACATCTTGCAAGGACGGCACATTGCTCAGAACCAGATCATCGGCAGTCAACAAGCCCGCACATAAAATCGGTAAGGCCGCGTTTTTTGCGCCAGAAATCATCACATCGCCATTCAGGCGATAACCTCCGGTAATCAGTAACTTATCCATGCTTATTTTCCTGCCTGCAGAAATTCTTCGGGAGTATGCGTCTTCATCGACAGCGCGTGAATTTCTTCGCGCATGCGGTCGCCCAAGGCAGCGTAGACAATTTGGTGGCGCTGTATCAAGCGCTTGCCGACAAATGCGGACGAGACAATCACCGCAGTGAAATGCTGGCCATCACCTTCGACTTCGAGGTGACTGCATTCCAGGCCGGCAGCGATATATTCTTTGATTTGTTCAGGAGTAGGAAACACGGTTTTTCTCTTAGTAATAATTTTGTTCAATGTCGAATGGTGCAGCGTCCGACTTTAATTTTTTTATTCAATAACTTAATGACGTAACTTATATCCGCGTTTCAACATCTGTATGGCGATCGTCGCCAGCAAAATAAAGAAAGAAAATGCAACTGCGGCACTCGTCCACGGGCTCACATCAGACTGCGCAAAAAAGCCGTAACGGAAGCCATCTATCATGTAAAAGAAGGGATTAAAGCGCGACAAATTTTGCCAAAATGGCGGCAAGGAATGAATTGAGTAAAACACACCGGACAAAAATGTCGCCGGCATAATAAAGAAATTCTGGAAGGCTGCCAGTTGATCAAATTTTTCTGCCCAGATTCCGGCGATCAAACCCATGGTACCCAAAATGGCCGCGCCCAATAAGGCAAAAATGATGATCCAACCTGGTGCTGAAAAACTGAGGCTTGCCATCCAGGCGGTAACCACAAACACACCTGTACCAACCGCCAGACCACGCACTATCGCCGCCAGCACGTAGCCATTAAACAAATCCCAATGGCTTAAAGGGGTCAGCATGACAAACACCAGATTGCCGGTAATCTTAGATTGGATCAGCGATGAAGAGGCATTCGCAAAAGCGTTTTGCAAGATGCTCATCATCACCAGACCTGGGATCAAAAATGCCGTGTATTTGACCCCTGAGACTTGCACATGCCCTTCCAGCACATGGCCAAATATCAGCAGATACAACATCGCCGTGACGATCGGTGCGGTGATAGTTTGGGTTGCCACTTTCCAGAAGCGCAAAACTTCCTTGTAAAACAGCGTTTGAAAGCCGGTCATTGTTGATCTCCCATGATTTGCAGGAAGACGTCTTCCAGATCAGCCTGTTGCAGTTGCAGATCTTCCATCACGCAACCGGCAGTTCTTAGACTGGCGAGTATCGGTTCAACCTCAGCGTAATCGGTGACGCGTAACAGATATTGTTTATCGACTACCGACCCTTCGTGCGAAATAAGCAAAGGCGCCAAGTTCGCGGGCAAGTCGCCTTGCGCCAAAGTAAACTTCATCTGTGATCCAGAAATTCTTTTGATCAGTGCCGACATGCTGTCTAGCGCCACCACCTTACCCGCCTTGAGCATGGCAACGCGGTTGCACAAAGCCTGCGCCTCTTCGAGGTAATGCGTAGTCAGGACCACGGTATGACCTTCTTTATTCAAACGCGCGATAAACTTCCAGAGTGTTTGACGCAATTCGACGTCGACGCCAGCGGTTGGCTCATCGAGCACGATCACTGGCGGTTTATGCACCAGTGCTTGCGCTACCAATACCCGGCGTTTCATTCCGCCAGACAAGGCACGCATATTCACATCCGCTTTATTCGTTAGATCGAGGTTATCCATCACCTCGTCGATCCACTTATCGTTATTCTTTACGCCGAAATAACCTGACTGCATGCGCAAAGTCTCGCGCACTGTGAAGAAAGGATCAAACACTAATTCTTGCGGCACCACACCGATATTTTTTCGCGCAGCGCGATAGTCGGTAACGACATCGTGCCCCTGTACCGTGACGCTGCCGGCATCGGCACGATTCAGGCCAGCGATGATGGAAATTAATGTAGTTTTACCAGCACCGTTTGGTCCCAGCAAGCCAAAAAATTCCCCCTCTTCAATCGACAAGGAGACACCACCCAGCGCCTTCAAGGACTGGTAGCTTTTTTCAATATTGGTAATTTGTATGGCGGCCATCTGGCAACACGATTTGTGCGTAAAAGGTAGAGCGCCGCAGCTGCGGCGAAAACCTTCGATTATAGGGGATTTTTTGGAACAGGATAGCCGCTTATCTGATTCTTCCTTAAGGATTAGCTAAGCGCCAATAGAAAACAGCAGGATCAATGTCGCTCGGCGACTGTCGTGGTCAAGAGCTCGGAGAGGCCATACAGTTCTATCAGACTGCTGACATTTGCAGGTACGCTACGAAAAGTGATCACTTTACCCAAGCGTTTTGCCGCGCGTTGCCATTCCAACATAACTGCAACCGCGGATGAATCTACTACAGTAAGCGCAGACAGATCAAAATCTATCTGACCTTGTGCAATTGCAGCCAAACCAGCTTGCACTGAATTGACCGCATTTTGCAAACTTAGCTCTTGAGCCGGTTGATACATGCACACTCCAATTATTTCGCTGCAGTCTTGCTGGCGCTAGCCGTCGCAAGCTTTTTGTTTTTTTCAACCAGTATCTTGATCAAGCCATCGATGCCAGATTTAGTCACTTCAGCGGCAAAACTGCCTTTGTAAGTTTCCACCAACCAGGCACCAAGTACGTTGATATCGTATATTTTCCAGCCGGTCGCCGACTTTTCCAGACGATAACTCAATTGCAAGGGTTCGCCACGCGCTTGAATGACCTGGCTCTTCACTTCCACTTCGGTATCATCTGGCGCACCGCGAAATGGCTTGAATTCCACTTTTTGGTCTTTAATCTGAGAAATCGCGCCCGAATAGGTATGCACCAACAGTGTGCGGAATTCGTTAATCAATTGTTTTTGCTGCTCTGGCGTAGCATCGCGCCAGTTTTTTCCTGCTGCCAATGAGGTCATGCGAGTAAAGTCGATATACGGCAAGACTTTGGCCTCAACCAATTCGAAGACCCGCTTTTGATTGCCGGATTGAATATCCTTATCCGTCTTGGCGATATCAAGAATTTCCTGACTGAGGCGCTTAATTAGCTGATCAGGCGCTTCGTCCGCTGCAAAAGAACTGACAGCGAAACTTAAACTAGCGAGTACACACAAAAGAATTTTATTAAACAGTTTCATTTTTTAACTTCCCAATGACGCAACATGCGTCTATCAATAGTAAGTAACTAATCACTCAGAGGTACAAGTGGTTGACACTCAATTACAAATTCATTACGGATTCGTTGCAAATTGCATCAGCCCCGTATCAATCTTCATCAGGATTAACTTCTGCAGCACGGCGTTGCAAATAGGCGTCACGGATAAACACGTATTTATCCAGAGCCGCTTCTTCAATCAAACTACCCGCATCGAGAAACGAGGCGCGCTTATCCACCAAGCGGACAACCGATCCTACATTGCGGGTACTGACCGGAGTAGTATAGCTCCACAAATCCGCTTTGAAATCGAGTGGCGTAGCGATCACATCGCGCAAGGTTGAGGCACCAAGCAATGGCAACACAACATACGGTCCCGACCGCATACCCCAAACTCCTAAAGTTTGGCCAAAATCTTCCCTGTGCTTTGGAATGCCACCTGCGGAAGCGATATCAATCAAACCGCCCAAACCAAAGGTAGAGTTTACCGCAACACGCATAAAGTCATTCACACCATCCGTGACCTTACCCTGTAGTAAATTATTCACCGCAGTCCAAACATCGCCGATATTGCCAAAAAAATTGCCAATTGCAGTCTGCACAAACGAAGGTACCACCGCCTGATAGGCTTGCGCGACCGGCTTTAACGCTATCTCATCGAGTTTTTCGTTGAAGCCGAACATGGCCCGGTTAAAGCCTTCAAGCGGATCACGGGGATTATTCCCTATCCCAGTTTTCACACTAATCTTGTCTAAGGTTTTTACGGTACCAGTCTTAATCGTATCGATAGTCGCAGTGGCGCCAGTTTTTATGCTGCTTACCGTAGTGCAGGCACCAAGAGACATGCTCAAGACCAGAATGCTCATCAAGCGCATGATGTTTGATTGCCTACGTGGCAAGCTAAACTCATGTTGCATAGTCAATCTCATTTACTTTCTTCCTTACCCTCTGCCGCCTTACTGAACAGGAATTGACTGATCAGGTTTTCTAACACGACGGCAGACTGTGTCATTTTTATACGGTCACCGGCAACTAAATTTGTGGCATCACCACCTGGCTCTAAACCGATGTACTGTTCACCCAACAAACCTGAGGTAAGTATTTTTACCGAGCTGTCTTTGGGAAATTTATAGCGATTTTCCATTTTCAAAGTTACTGTGGCCTGATAAGTTTTATCATCAAAACGAATCTCGCCAACTCGCCCGACCACCACGCCGGCACTCTTCACCGGCGCTTTTGGTTTCAAGCCACCGATATTATCAAAACGAGTAATCACCTCGTAAGTGCTATCAAAAGACAAGCTACTCATATTGCCCGCTTTCAGCGCTAAAAACAGCAAAGCGGCAGCGCCCAGCAAGACAAATAAACCAACCCAGACATCCAAAGTTTTACGGTGCATACATCATTTCCTAAATTTTGCGGACAGTAAGCGCTGCCCAACACATCAATTATTAATTATTTATTAAACATCAAGGCAGTAAGAATAAAATCAAACAACCAGACCGACAAAGAAGCGATGACAACGGTACGGGTAGTCGCACGCGACACATCTTCAGGCGTCGGCTGTGCATGATAACCTTGGTACAGCGCGGTAAAAGTCACGATAATTCCGAACACGAAGCTTTTGATCACTCCATTCGCAATATCGTTCCATATATCGACACCATCTTGCATCTGCGACCAAAATGATCCTTCATCCACACCAATCATTTGCACGCCAACTAGGTAGCCCCCCATCACGCCGACCGCTGAAAACACTGTTGCCAGCACTGGCATCGCAATAATACCGGCCCAAAAGCGTGGTGCCAGTATGCGCTGAATTGGATTCACCGCCATCATTTCCATGGCAGACAATTGCTCACCGGCTTTCATCAAACCGATTTCTGCCGTCAGCGAAGTACCTGCACGCCCTGCAAACAACAAGGCCGTCACAACCGGGCCCAATTCACGTGTCAAAGACAGGGCAACCAGCAAACCCAAGGCTTGTTCGGAGCCATATTTGTTCAGAGTGTAATAACCCTGTAAGCCAAGCACCATGCCCACAAACAAACCAGAGACGACAATGATGACGAGGGAGTAATTGCCAATAAAGTGGATCTGTTCAGAAATCAAACCTGGCCGACGCATCGCCCCTGGCAACATCCTAATCAAATTAAAAAACCAGCGAGTGGCGGCACCGACGCTCTCGACTTGCTCACGCAGGAAACCGCCGATGGCACGTAAAAAGTTAGCGATCATGTGCGCGCCTCCAAGCCCAAATCATCGCCCAGATTGCGACCAGGATAATGGAAAGGCACAGGGCCGTCCGGTTCTGCATTGACGAATTGCTTCACGTAGGGGTCTTCCGAAACACGCATCTCAGCTGGCGTACCTTGTGCGACGATTTTTCCGGCAGACATAAAATACACAAAATCAGCGATCATGAAACACTCGTGCACATCGTGTGAGACCAGGATAGAAGTTGAACCGAGTGCGTCATTGAGCTTGCGTATCAGATTTGCAGTGACGCCCATAGAAATTGGATCCAGACCAGCAAACGGTTCGTCATACATAATTAATTGAGGATCCAAGGCCACCGCTCTGGCGACCGCGACACGACGCGCCATACCACCTGAAATTTCCGCTGGCTTGAGATGCGCGGCGTTGCGCAGACCAACTGCATGCAGTTTGAGCAAAACTAAATCGCGGATCATGCTTTCGGGAAGTTGCGTGTGTTCGCGAATCGGAAACGCCACATTCTCAAAGACCGTCAGGTCTGTAAACAAAGCACCGAACTGAAACAGCATGCCCATCTTGCGGCGCAATTTATACAAATCATCAGTATCGAGTTTGTGCACCACGTTGCCATCGACAGTGACGGCACCTTGCTGAGGTTGAATCTGTCCACCAACCAAGCGTAACACCGTAGTTTTACCACAGCCAGAACCGCCCATTACGGCAATCACTTTACCGCGTGGAAAATCCATGTGCAAGCCAGACAAAATAGTCCGGTCACCATAGCTAAATTGTAGATCACGAATTTCGACGAGATTAGTCACAACTGGCACTTTTGATGGAAAACCAAGATTGTAATCCAGATCAGGGAATCAGGTTTGTATCGGATTGTGCAAAAAATGTAACGGAAATTTAAATATTCTGAAATTTTCAAAAATACAAAATAAAAGCAAGCTTAAAATTTAATTTAAGAATTTAATTCTGTTTAACGATTGCAAATTTATGAAAATAAATGAACTTCGAGTCAGATATATTTTATATTGCAATTTAATTACGATTAACTTGCAACGATATTGAAAAAAGCCAATGGCCTGAACTTCACCATTGGCTTTTTATCTACCACAGAAAAAATCAAAGACGTTCAAAAATCACTGCGATCCCTTGGCCTCCACCGATACACATCGTCGCCAGTGCGTATTTACCGCCAGTGCGATGCAATTCATAAATTGCCTTGGTGGCGATAAAGGCACCGGAGCAACCGACAGGATGACCGAGAGCAATGGCCCCACCGTTCGGGTTGGTCTTGGCCGGGTCAAGGCCAAGAGCCTTATTCACAGCGATGGCTTGTGCCGCAAAAGCTTCATTGGCTTCGATGACGTCAATCTGATCCAAAGTTAATCCGGCTTTTTTGAGCGCTAACTTAGTTGCCGGGATCGGACCTTCACCCATGATTTCGTTCGGCACGCCAGAAACTGCATAAGACACGATGCGTGCCATCGGTTTCTGCCCCGCCTTGGCGGCGACATCAGCGGCAGCCAGCACGAAAAAGGCAGCACCATCGTTGATACCGGAAGCATTACCCGCGGTGACAGTGCCATCTTTCTTGAAGGCCGGTTTCATCTTGGCCAGCGATTCCATCGTGGTGTTGGCTTTGCCATGTTCATCCACTTCAAAAACCACTTCACCTTTACGCGTTTGCTGAACCACAGGCACGATCTGTGACTTGAAGCGTCCTTCGGCAATCGCAACTGCGGCACGGCGTTGCGATTCAACTGCGAACGCATCTTGCTCTTCGCGCGAGATGTTCCATTTAGTCGCCAGGTTTTCTGCCGTGATGCCCATGTGACCCACGCCAAACGGATCGGTCAGCACCGCGACCATCATGTCGATCGCCTTGGCATCACCCATACGTGCGCCGGAACGTAATGCCGGCATCATGTAAGAGCCGCGCGACATGACTTCAACGCCGCCGCCGATACCATAATCAAAATCACCGAGCATGATGTTTTGCGCTGCAGTCACGATACCTTGCAAGCCAGATGAACATAAACGGCTTACCTGCATGGCGATAGAATCCATCGGCAAACCGGCCTGGATAGAAGCCACGCGCGAGACATAGGCGTAACGCGAATCAGTAGGGATGCAGGTACCGACCACGGCATTGCCAATCAATTGCGCATCGACACCGGAACGGGCGATGGCTTCCTTCATCACGATACCTGCCAGCTCGGCCGGTTCCATGCTGGATAAGGAACCGCCAAATGCGCCAATTGCGGAACGAACTGCGCTTAGGACAACAACATCTTTGCTCATATAAAAACTCCTATAAATAATTGTTCAAGCAACCGCAAATGTGGCGAGTTATAACAACAAATCTAAAACGCCAATCTGTGTAAAATAAATCCCATAGCATTTTACGTGAATTCAAAGGCAAATTCATGTAGCGATGAATAGATCAGAAAAACAGATCGGGAACGAAGCAAGGTAGCCCGAATTGAGCAAACTGTAGAAAAACTTAACGCTGAACTATCAATCGACAGTCCAGCACAATGGAAAATAGTCTCCCGCTTAATTCACGCGATATCTAGTTCGCCATCATGCTGACTAATTGCGCCAAGTCGTAACTCCCGTCATGCGGTTCTACAGAAGAGGCTAATGCCATCTCACCAAATGAACATAATCTGGTAACGCCGAGAATTCTGGCCATACTAAGCAATTGGGCGCGTTCGCTCTCTGACGCACCATAGGCCATCGTTTGCATCCAATATTTTTCATCCTTCAGTCCTTGAAGGATAGTGGAAAAATCTGAAAATTTTACAATATGTAAAAAGCGACAAAGAGGCGATGGAATCAAACCAGACTTCCAATTTGTCCACAAAGCCATCGACCAAGAATTTTCCACAGGACAAACGAGCCTGACTCCATCAGAAATAATACCTTCTGCCTTAATTAACTCTCTGGCACTTAAAATATCCACATAATCGTCAGTGGTTCTGACTGGTGGTGCATCATCGTAGACTGCCTGAAACGTCAGTTTCAAGCAGTCCAAAAACATCTGTAATTGTTCTGCCGGAATTTTGTCTTCTATAAATAAGGCTTGTAAGCTATTGCATGCCTTTTGATCCCACATACTGACATCCATAACAATGTTCTTGCAGAGCACTTCTAATTTAACGCCTTGTAATCCCGCTTTGGTCAATACACCTATGCCATATTTAGGGCCGTGACTCAATACCTGAGCGGAATATCCCAAATCCGTTTTCCAGCTCATTACTGCATCAACACCACCCCAAACAATAATACGATCAACATTCGCTTTAAACAGCGCCTCGATGTCCTTTTCGCCACCCTTCCACCAAAAAGCGGCAAGTCGCGAGACCAAGATTTTTTCCTCATCGGCAGAAAACAGACTATCAATAAAAATCCCCGGTATACCTCCGTCCGGACTAGAAAATTTATAAAAATTTACATTGCCGCTTAATAGACCATCAACCAGCCCATCTAATCCAGCCACCAAAGTGTTGGTCGCACCAATATGTAAAACGATACCGACTGGAGCGGCACTTCTATTACCAATGGCATTTCGCCATCTTTGCTCTAACGCTTCTTTTGAAAAGAATTTGGCGATTTCGTTAAAAAACAATTCGATAGAACTTGATACGATGCCCGCGTTGACAAGATGAGACTGAATCAGCTCATTGGCAGGGCTCTTGACATCCATCCAATTGGCACCAAGTCTGGCCAGAATTGCGATAATTTTTTCTAAAGGCGGTGGAGTAATCAAAGTGGCTCGTTTGCCGGTATCAATTAAGGTATTGAGATCGGTTGCATTAATGGGCGCCGCGCGCTCGATGATATGTCCAAATTGAAACGTCTTATTTAACATGACCGCTCCCGGCAATATATTGTTCTGCGTTCAATGCGCAGGTCATCGGTTTTTTTGACCCCCCGCGTCCGTCAATTCTCAGGAAATCGCTGGCTCGTCCACATTCACAATTTTTTTCCAGACAACCAAGATCGGAAGTCAGCAAGGACCCCGAAGGGTAACTTTGCAGAACAGGAGAAAAAAGTTGAACCAAGCCGGTTTCACCATAAGGCAAAACCTTCATCGTCTTGACATCGCGAATCACGACATGTGCCAAAGCAGATACATGGAGTTTATTTTTCTCGCACGCGACATAGAGCACCGGGTGCTCAACTAAAGAATAAGAGTCGCGCACGGAGGACGCCTGAATATTACTGAACTCGCTAAGAAAGGCATACAGATTAAAATCCTCGCCGTAAGAACGAGCGAATTCCTTCCAGCCACCACCGCTCAAGATAAAGCTATTTTCCGGACAAATTAACTTGCCATATTTCTCATGATAGGCCGTCACTATTTCACAAACATAATGAAGAAATCCCAGTATTCTGATCGGAATACCTGCCTGTACATATTCTCTTAGTTGCTCAACAGATTCATCTTTCAAAAATACCGTCTTGCCACTTTCAGTCAGATCTAGCGCATAAAAAGCACTTCGCCGCGGAGTCAGATGTGACACTACCTGATCTGTGCCTGCAGTACCGGCGCCATTCGATGCCTCTGGGCTGTATCCAGCAAAAAGATAATTTGCTTCCTGCGCACTTGCCAGTCCCAAATCACTGTAGACCTTAAAAATACCAGAGACAATACGCACCAGTGAAACTTCATCTATCGATATGTTCGCTCGTTGCCCCGTGGTGCCAGACGATGTCACTGTTAGCGCATGTTGTTCATCGGCCGAGCTACTAAAATTATACTTTTTCAGTACTGCCGATGTGATGTAAGGAATGTGGGAAATATCGTCGAAATGCTGTAAAGACTCAACATCGAATCCAGATAAAGTCATCAGATCTTTATAAAAAGCATAATTTTTTTGTTGTCCCAGTATTGTTTCACGCATTGCGATAAGAAATGCGTCTTTCCAGGCATCGTCTTTATTCGCACTATCACAGTGGTATAGTCGATCCACGGGATTCGAAATGTTCTGACATTGAAGATGTACTTTTGCAAGTAACAACTCCGGTGAAGAAATAAGATTATTTAGCTCGTCCAAGTTCGTCTCCTTATTGAACAATATTTATGCTGCTCATTTTTAAATGAACAGAATCAATTTACATACAACTTAATGTGCTGCGATTTTTGTGTAGATATTGAGTATGATCACACCAGCGACGATCAGAGAAATACCTATCACAGATGGAATATCTAAACTCTGTTTATAAAACACCCATCCCGCCAGCGAAACCAAGACCACACCAACACCAGACCAGATCGCATAAGTAACGCCTACCGGTATGACCTTCAAGGTAAGGGATAAACAGTAAAAAGCAACCGAATAGCCTATCACCACCAACAAGGAAGGAACAAGGCGGGTAAAACCTTCAGAAGCCTTGAGTGCAGAAGTGGCAATCACTTCGCCAACGATTGCAATACCAAGAATTAGCCAATTCAATTTTCTATCCTTTAATAGTAAGTCAAAACACGAGTCACCATAGTCATATTGATATCCTGCACTTTTCTATCCGTTACAGCAATCTAAATTTTTGCAACAAATAAAAAGTCTTTATCCCAAGAAATCTTATCCTATGAATCGAAAATATTAAAGTGATAAATTGACGGAAATATTAAGCAGCTTGCAGTGGCCAAATTCAGGACGCAACTCAGGAAACATGTCTCTCTGGACTGCGAAGTCAATCGAGATATTTTTAGATGAATTGATGCCGATACCTAAGGTCTTCCCAGTAAATCCACGAAAATCGTGGGAAGCGCCGGCTCGCCCAAATAACCACGGAAAAAACTGATGTTCAATCCCGACAAACAATGTCTTGCTCGACATCCTTGATCCTGGATTGTGAAAGCTACCCTGCAGATAATCAAGTTGATGATTCTGAATCTTGGCGATCTCAATGAAAATCTGGGTTAAATAATTGGTGCAGATTAAAAAATGCCGGATGCATCAAGCATCCGGCATAGTTATGTTTTGAGTGAAATTTTCTTATCTACCACTCACTGATAGTCACGCTTTTATATGCCGCATCGTTGCGAATATCAATTTCAGAAAACGGTAACTTTAGCCAATTCTTACTGGCGTATTTATCCGTGTAATTGCTGTAGCGCGGCGATGCCGGATCGTCTGAAAGCGAATACGTGAGGAAGGTATATGCTTCTACCCCGCTGTTACGGAAAGAAACAACTTGCATATAAGTGCTACCGTTAGGATTTCCATCCATGCTATATCCGCCCTGATCCAGGCGATTCTCCGAACACGAGATCGTGAAATAACCCGGTTCTTCACAGCCACCATACAGACCGATCTTGCGCATATTACGTGTCACAAACAGAGTTTCACCGCGAGTTGCGGTCATGGAAAAACCACTGCGCTGAGCTCTTAATACGGCTGCGCCAAAAGCTTGTTGTAGAGCTTGCCCTGCACTTGTTTTCAGGTCGCGTGGCGTGTGAATTGCATCATTTGCATCAAACGGTACACTGTACAAATCCGCTTCTGGCAGAAGAGCTACGCGACGCCAGAATTCATCCCAGATATGTGCACCACGCGCACCAGGGTTGCCGGTATTGTCCCAAGCGCGCAAAGCGGAACAGGCCGCGCGCACATCAACAGCTAACGGAGGAAAGCTTTCACCAGTTTCTGTATCGGCATTAATGCTAATGGTGGCTGTCGCACAAACCATTGGTAGCGCCTGCGCCTTGAATAACTCGGCAGTTAAAGCGCGGCTATTGAGCACCATTTGCTTGACCGTATCGACGCTTGCCTTGTTGCCTGGGTAGCCATCGTTACCATCTAAACGTCCTTGTGCCATGGTATGGCCGAGACGGGTACGCATTGATAACGAGTGAGTACCGGCATCACCCATGATGTCGGGATAACCAGTCAAAAGGGCCTTGGGATTGGTGCTCCAATAACTGTCGTTCATATTTGCCACGTAGTCTGCACGTAGTAGACTAGGCATACGTGAAGGACCGATTGCACCAGTTTGCCTGGAATCCGCGTCAGTTTTCCAATCGCAAATACTTTGCGCACCATCGAAGAAAGGCACTCGTGGCAAGACTGTGCCTATCATGTAGCCGATGGGCGTCGTGCAAAGCTCTTGTTGCTGTGGCGAGACGTTGGGCACCGCACCTATATCGGCATACCAAGCCTTGCTACTATAGCGCCCGATTGCCGTGGTATTCACCCAGGGAATCGAGCTCTCTTCTTTTTGGATACGGATAAATTCATCTAAGGATGTGGCCTTGTTCCAGCGTAACCAGTTGCGGAAACTTCGGTTATTACCGGCATTGATATCCCTGATCGCAAATGCCGTATAAGGATTCCAGGTAAGGTCGGGATTAAGCAAGCCCAAATTAGCGATAGGGCCGTGTTCGGAGCGATATAAGATTCGCTGTACCTTGCCAAGCCTGCCATCAGCCTGTTTGACAGTGATGGAAATCGGCACCGCCGTCATCTTCACTTTTTTGCCATCACGCATGTAACTTGTTGCGTCATCACTAGCCAAGCTCAACTCAAAAAAACCAAAGCGGCGCGCCTCAGAGACCGTATGGCTCCACGCGATATTCTCATTGTACCCAATCAAAATCATAGGTACGCCAAGAAAGGAGCCTCCGCTGACATTGACTTTGCCGGGAATAGTCAGTTGTGCCTGATAGAACCGGTCGGCACCGCGCCAGTACCAATGCGGATTGCCGAACAGAAGTGGGCTGCCAGTATCAGTCGAGACGCTGCCGTACGCGATCATATTGCTGCCTACGCCGTTCTTGCCGCCAACCTGCAGCTTTGGTGTCTTGATCTGGTTTTGCTGCATTTTACCGATGACAGCTTTGCCCTGCAAAGGGGCATTGAACGTTAGGCCTGGCGGCTGAGCAGTGGCGATCATATTCACAAAATTACTATAACCACCCGCCAGATTGGCGGCCATCATCCTGCGATAAATATCGTCACTACGGATCGGCCGCACCCACTCAGCATATCGGCAGGCGCTGTGTGCGGTATTGCTGCCGCCCTTGATCTGGCGAACATAACGATTGTAACCAGCAGCGAAGCCCGAGACCAGATCACGCAGATCCTGTGGCTGCTCTGCAATCATCGCCGATATGCCTTGTGCTGTAATGACATGGCGATGAAAAAAATCAGAATCAATATTTGCTGCCGCCTCTAGCGTGGTACCCGCAACAGGCCCGGCATCGGCACCGAAATAACGTGAACGTTCACCTCGATAGGTCAAAAAGGCATCTGCCATGGTGCAGAGGTTATCTTCTGCCTGCGCATAACCATAACCGTAACCGAGATTAGCCCAATCGTCCGCCTTGATGTGTGGCACACCCATGGTAGTGCGTCTAATTTCCGCACGATAATTGGTATACGGACCAAAGCTTTCTGTAATTACATTACCGTCAGTATTTTGAGCCTGGACAGAAAATGGCAAACTTAATGCTAGCAACGCAAATGTTCGGCATCTGATGATTGGAATTAGCATCTTGAGTATCGTCATCTTGTATCCTCATTAAAAAATCAAAGGGAGCAACAAAAAACATAGGAAACATGTTGTTTTCTATTAATTTCACGTCAATATTAATTAGACTAGATATTATTAACATAAAATTTACTTTTTGAAATGACTAATGAGCAATTGATTTCAAATAGATAAAATTTCAATCATTTTCCGAATAACATCTAGCCGCTTTCTTGTTTTCAGAAAAAATACTCTTAATGATTTCATTTGAAAAAATTTTGATGCGAATGACGTACCTTGAACGGCCACTTTCTTGGATTGACGTGATGGCTACACATGGAATAAAAAAAGCCCCAGTAATTCTGGGGCTTTTGCGTTAAGGGGTACTTCAGCTATCGTTGAACTAACGCGGCAACACCGAATCACCCATCAAAGCCGCATCGACTTCGCGCGCACATTGACGTCCTTCACGGATCGCCCAAACAACAAGCGATTGGCCGCGGCGCATGTCGCCTGCGGCGTAGACATTGGCAACGTTAGTACGGTAACAACCGTCACCGTCAGTGCTGGCTTTAGCGTTGCCGCGGGCGTCTTTATCGACGCCGAAGGCTTCCAGCACTTGCGCTACTGGCGAGACGAAGCCCATCGCCAGCAAGACCAGATCAGCTTTCATTTCGAATTCAGAATCCGCCACTTCTTGCATCTTGCCGTCTTTCCATTCGACGCGGCAGGCGATCAGTTTTTCTACCTTGCCAGCCTTACCTTCCAGACGTTTGGTGGCGACCGCCCAATCTCTATCGCAGCCTTCTTCATGTGAAGAAGAAGTGCGTAATTTAGTTGGCCAATACGGCCAGACCAAGGGCTTATTTTCTTGCTCTGGCGGTTGCGGCATGACTTCAAACTGGGCGACCGATTTGGCACCATGGCGATTCGATGTGCCTACACAGTCAGAACCGGTATCACCACCACCGATGACGATGACGTTCTTGCCGCTGGCCATGATTTGATCTTTGACCTTGTCGCCGGCATTCACCTTATTTTGCAGTGGTAAAAAGTCCATCGCAAAATGCACGCCTTTGAGTTCACGGCCAGGCACCGGTAAATCACGTGGTGTCTCTGCACCGCCGGCGATAATCACGGCATCAAAATCTTTTTGCAGTTGTTCTGGCGAGACAGTTTCTTTCGACCAGTTAGTGATCGTGCTTGGGAAATCTTTGCCGACCAAAACGCTGGTGCGGAAAGTTACGCCTTCGGCTTGCAACTGCTCTACGCGTCGGTCGATATGCGATTTTTCCATCTTAAAATCAGGAATGCCATAACGCAGCAAGCCACCGACTCTATCATTTTTTTCAAACACGGTAACGTCGTGACCAACGCGCGCAAGTTGCTGCGCGGCTGCCAGACCTGCTGGGCCGGAGCCGACAATAGCGACTTTTTTGCCGGTTTTGATGGCAGAAATCTGTGGTACTACCCAGCCGTTTTCCCAGCCTTTGTCAATGATGAAATGTTCTATCGATTTGATACCGACCGGGTCATCATTGATTCCTAAGGTACAGGCGGTTTCACAAGGTGCGGGACAGATGCGGCCGGTGAATTCAGGGAAGTTATTCGTTGAATGCAGAGTATCCAAAGCCAACTGGTAATTGCCGTTGTAGACCAGATCATTCCAGTCGGGAATGATATTGTTGACCGGGCAGCCGTTATTGCAGAATGGAATACCGCAATCCATACAACGTGCGCTTTGTACTTTGACTTGATCATTGCTCAAGTGCACAGAAAATTCTTTGTAATGTTTTTTGCGCGCCAGCGGCGCTTCGCTTGCTTCTTGCAAGCGTTGATATTCCATGAAGCCAGTTACTTTACCCATTTTTCTACCTCAAATTTGTTGCGGACAATGTGCCCATTCATTCCTGAAATGCAGAGAAGATACGCGCCTGACTACATCGCCAGACGCATTCACCTTTCTATGCAGCGACTTTTTCTTTTTCAACGTTCAACTGTTTGGCGGCATACATCTCGACCAAAGCGCGCTTGTATTCGGTCGGGAAGACCTTGACGAATTTGGCGCGACTACGCGCCCAATCGTCTAACAAATTACGTGCACGGGTACTACCTGTATGCTTGAAGTGGCGCTCTAACAGGCTACGCACAATCGCCTCATCGGTTTCACTTTCGCCATCACGCAGGGCACTGTGCCAGAGCGCTTTCTCGACGCTGGCCAACTGCACGTCACCAGCCAATACTGGTTCTAAAGTCACCATAGACATATTGCATTTGGCTTCAAATTCTCCATCAGGATCGTAGACATACGCGATACCACCCGACATACCCGCGGCAAAGTTGCGCCCGGTATTGCCCAACACAATTACCGTACCGCCAGTCATGTATTCACAACCGTGATCACCGGTGCCTTCAATCACTGCCACCGCACCAGAATTACGTACGGCAAAACGTTCACCTGCCACACCATTGATAAAGGCTTCACCTGCAATTGCACCGTAAAGAACAGTATTACCGCAGATAATATTATCGACTGCCCAGCCACGGAACTCGGTGTTCGGACGAATGATGATGCGTCCGCCGGACAAGCCCTTGCCGACGTAATCATTGCCTTCTCCGACCAGATCCAAGGTCACACCGTGCGCCAGAAAAGCCCCGGCAGATTGGCCAGCAGTCCCTTGCAATTGAATATGGATAGTGTCATCCGGCAAACCTGCATGACCGTATTTTTTCGCCACTTCACCTGACAACATCGCGCCGACTGTTCGATTACGGTTTTTGATCGGCGAAATAAACGATACTTTTTCACCCGAATCCAAAGCCGATTTGGCCTGCGCAATCAACTTCACATCCAGCGCTTTATCAAGACAATGATCTTGCACATCAATGTGGCGGATTTCTGTACCGGCAGGCATTTCAGGTTGATAGAAAATGCGGCTGAAATCCAAGCCCTTGGCTTTCCAATGTGTGATCGCATGGGATTTATCCAGCAGATCGACCCGGCCGATCAATTCATCATAAGTGCGTATACCCAACTGCGCCATGATCTGGCGTACTTCTTCAGCAACGAAGAAGAAATAATTGACGACATATTCAGGCTTGCCTGAGAATTTTTTACGTAACTCAGGGTCTTGGGTCGCGACGCCCACCGGGCAAGTATTCAGGTGGCATTTGCGCATCATAATGCAGCCTTCAACCACTAGCGGCGCGGTAGCAAAACCGATTTCGTCGGCACCCAACATGGCGGCGATGGCAACGTCGCGGCCAGTCTTCATTTGTCCATCTGCTTGTACCCGAACACGGCTACGCAAGCCATTCAATACCAAAGTTTGCTGAGTCTCCGACAGGCCGAGTTCCCACGGTGTGCCGGCATGCTTGACGGATGACAAAGGCGAAGCACCAGTACCACCATCGTGACCGGCAATCACCAGATGATCTGCTTTGGCTTTGGAGACACCTGCGGCGACCGTACCGACACCCACTTCAGAGACCAGCTTGACCGAAATCGAGGCTTTAGGATTGACGTTTTTCAAATCGTGAATCAGCTGCGCCAGATCTTCAATCGAATAAATATCATGATGCGGCGGTGGAGAAATCAAACCCACGCCAGGCACCGAGAAACGCAATTTGGCAATGTAGTCAGAGACCTTATGTCCTGGCAATTGACCGCCCTCGCCCGGCTTGGCACCTTGCGCCATCTTGATTTGAATTTGATCAGCAGAAATCAAATATTCAGTCGTCACCCCAAAGCGGCCAGACGCGACTTGCTTGATGCGTGAACGTAAAGAATCGCCAGCGATCAAGGGAATATCCACTTGCACCACGTCTTTACCGAGCATGGAAGCCAAGGTTGCGCCCTGCTTGATAGGGATGCCTTTGAGCTCTTGCTGATAGCGCGCCGGATCTTCTCCGCCTTCGCCGGTATTTGATTTGCCGCCGATGCGGTTCATCGCTACTGCCAAGGTTGCATGTGCTTCTGTGCTGATGGAACCTAGCGACATCGCGCCTGTGGCGAAGCGTTTGACGATTTCTTTTGCCGGTTCAACCTGGTCCAAAGGTATCGCTTTTGCCGGATCAATCTTGAATTCAAACAAGCCGCGCAAAGTCATATGGCGCTTGGATTGATCATTGATGATCTGCGCATATTCTTTATACGAATTAAAGTTATTTGAGCGCGTGGAATGTTGCAGTTTAGCGATCGCATCCGGTGTCCACATGTGGTCTTCACCACGCACGCGGAAGGCGTATTCGCCACCGGCATCTAAGGCATTGGCCAGCACCGGGTCATTGCCGAAAGCCAGCGCATGTAAGCGCAAAGCTTCTTCGGCAACTTCAAATACGCCTATGCCTTCAACGTTCGATGCCGTGCCTTTGAAGTATTTATCGACCAGGGATTTATTCAGGCCGATCACTTCAAATATCTGCGCACCGCAATACGACATATAGGTAGAGATACCCATCTTCGACATGACTTTCATCAAGCCTTTGCCAATCGCCTTGGTGTAATTGTAGATGGCGGTTTCAGCAGACAAATCACCCGGCAGATCCTTCGCCATATCGGCCAGGGTTTGCATCGCCAGGTAAGGATGGACGGCTTCTGCGCCATAGCCTGCCAGCAAAGCAAAGTGATGGGTTTCACGCGCCGAACCGGTCTCTACAACGAGGCCGGTAATCGTGCGCATGCCTTTGCTGACCAAGTGCTGATGCACGGTCGAGGTGGCCAGCAATGCCGGAATCGCGACGTAGTTGGCATCCATCTTGCGATCAGTGATGATCACAATATTGTGGCCAGATTTAACCGCATCGACAACTTCTGCGCAAATCGAGGCCAGACGCGCTTCGATACCGTCTTTGCCCCAGGTCACCGGATAACAAATATCGAGTTCGTAGGACTTAAACTTGCCGCCAGTATTCGCGCTGATGTTGCGTAGTTTGGCAATGCCGGCAAAATCCAATACCGGTTGCGATACTTCCAGACGCATCGGTGGATTGATGTTGTTGGTGTCGAGCAAATTCGGCTTAGGACCAATGAAAGAGACCAGCGACATCACCATCGCTTCGCGAATAGGATCGATAGGCGGATTGGTCACCTGCGCAAACAATTGCTTGAAGTAGTTATACAACGGCTTGAGCTTGTTCGACATCACCGCCAGCGAAGAATCGTTGCCCATCGAACCGGTGGCTTCTTCACCACCGACAGCCATCGGTGCCATCAGGAATTTCAGATCTTCCTGGGTGTAGCCAAATGCCTGCTGTCTATCTAACAGCGTGGCAGTTTCTAGCGTATTGTCTTGCTCGCCCTTGAGTTCATTGAGCTTGATACGCACCGATTTAATCCATTGCTTGTAGGGCTTGGCATTGGCATAGGTATCCTTGATTTCTTTGTCGTCGATGATACGGCCAGCTTCCAGATCAATCAAAAACATTTTGCCCGGCTGCAGACGCCATTTCTTGATGATCTTCGATTCCGGGATCGGCAAGACGCCGGATTCTGACGCCATTACCACCAGATCGTCATCCGTGACGATGTAACGCGCCGGACGCAAGCCGTTGCGATCCAGCGTGCCGCCGATTTGACGACCATCGGTAAAAGCCATGGCGGCCGGGCCGTCCCACGGCTCCATCATCGCTGCATGGTATTCGTAGAAGGCACGGCGGTTGTCGTCCATCATGGTATGATTTTCCCATGCTTCAGGGATCATCATCATCATTGCCTGGGCGATGGGATAACCGGCCATGACCAGTAATTCCAGCGCATTGTCAAAACTTGCGGTGTCAGACTGGCCTTCAAAAATCAGCGGATACAGCTTTTGCAAATCGTCACCGAGTACAGCCGATTTCATCACGCCTTCACGCGCCCGCATCCAGTTGAAGTTACCTTTGACCGTGTTGATCTCGCCGTTATGCGCAATCATGCGGTATGGATGGGCCAGTGGCCATTCCGGGAAAGTATTGGTAGAGAAGCGCTGATGCACCAACGCCAATGCGGAGATGCAGCGCTCGTCTTGCAAATCTTTGTAATACACGCCAACTTGGTCGGCCAGCAGCAAACCTTTGTAGACGATAGTACGTGCCGACATCGACGGCACGAAATATTCTTTACCGTGGATTAGCTTCAAGGCCTCAATCGCATGCACGGCCGATTTTCGGATCACATATAACTTACGTTCCAGCGCGTCTGTCACCATAATATCCGGGCCGCGGCCGATGAAGATCTGGCGTATTACAGGCTCTTTTTCGCGCACAGTCGGCGACATCGGCATCTCGCTATCTACCGGCACATCGCGCCAGCCAATCACAACCTGGCCTTCAACGCGCACTGCGCGCTCAATCTCTTGCTCGCAGGCTAAACGGGATGCGTGCTCTTTCGGCAAAAAGATCATGCCTACGCCGTATTCACCAGGCGGCGGCAAAACTATTCCTTGCTTGGCCATTTCTTCGCGATAGTACTGGTCTGGTATCTGGATCAAGACACCAGCACCGTCGCCCATCAGCGCGTCTGCACCGACGGCACCCCGGTGGTCGAGGTTTTTCAGAATCAGCAAACCTTGCTCAATGATGGCATGCGATTTTTTGCCCTTGATATGCGCGACAAAACCTACACCGCAGGCGTCGTGTTCGTTTGCTGGGTCGTACAGGCCTTGTGCTTGCATCATGCTGCTCCATTAATTAAGGTAATCCGTAGAATAGTGCAGCGCAACAGAATACACAACAAGAAAAATTAGGGTCGGAGTAATAATTAAAACAGAAGATTTTGGCGTTATTTTAATTGGGGACATAGCAAATACAATCAAAAAATATCGGAAAGCTATTTTTTCTTTAACCCGCCTTAATCAGCTTGCGCGGGCGTCCGCGCTTGATAGGCTCGACTCGCCTTGCGGTTAACTTCGTCATTTCAGCCTTAAAGACATCGGAACCTAGCATCCAGCCCTTCAGCGTTGCATTCGTCAAGGCCTGTATCTGTGCGGCTGAGAAGCCAGCTAACATCATTTCTTTATACGCCGCTTCGCGTTGAAATGGCGTATTCCCCAATCCCCAATAAGCGGGATGATCAGTGACTAAGGGATTGGTCTTGAGGCCGATATGATGTTGGTAACTAGACCAGGGATAATCCACCGCGTCTGTGACCAAAGCTGAGCGAACCGGGTTCGATTCCATATATAAGCTACAGCGTAATAAATATTGATTTGCTTCCAGCACAGTAGCTTTGTAACGCCCTTGCCAAAGCGTGCCCTGGCGTTGATATTTGCCATTAAAATAAGGGACATAGTGTCGCCCTATCCATTGCATCATCTTTCCCAAGCCAGTTTCATCGCTCGGCGTTGCTAATAAATGCAGGTGATCTGGCATGAGCACGTAGGAGTGAATCGCCACCTTAAACTGACGGGACGCCTCGCCCATCCAGGCAAGAAACGAAGTGTAATCCTCGTCATCAACAAAAATCTGCTTCCCATCAATGCCACTTTGAATAATGTGATGTAGCTGGTGAGGAATTACGAGACGGGGGAGTCGTGCCATGGGATGCAAGCTATCAGTAATGAGACTGCGGTATTGTAAAGCAGACAGGAAATTGATGCGTGCCAAATAAAAAAGCCCTATCGGTGTTTGTCCGTCAGGGCTTCATTTACAACTAGAGAAGATTTAGTCTTACTTGATTTTAGCGCTGGTCCGAAGTGTGAACCAAGCGCGGTGACAATTAAGCCGCGATAAATTCCGCCGACTTCTTTTTCGCCTGGATTACCTGTTTTGCGTCATTTGCAACAGGCACGCTGGTCAAATGTGTCGCGCCGCCCATTAACTGCGCTATTTTATTTTTCAAGGCATCTTGCTGAGTTGCCAAAATAAAATGTGCTGCACGTTTTGTCTGAACGATGCTCCAGCGAACTAGCGGTGAACGCCCGGTTCCATCTAGCAAAGCGATGTCGCGCATCCATTTTTCAAACGATCTGGTCGGCAAATCGCTTTCGATCCAGATCAGATGATCTGAGGTCATCTTCTTGTTATACGATGGACGGACCAATATTTCGTAAATCATTTTGAGACTCCTGTAAGGGAATCTTCGCTTTAAAGTCACTGCATGCAAAGATTCTTTAGTAGCCAAAACGCACGGTTTAGAGAATCCGTTGACACAAAACGATACAAATAGACCTAAATTGCTCAAAATTCTTTCTTTTGATAATTAAAAGCTAAGTTTTGCACTAAAAATATCACTTTAATTAGCTATTCATTAATTCATTGTAGGCTTGATGGATTGCAGAAAACGGGACAACATTGGCGAATCCGCGTAGGCCACATTGAAGCGAAACCAAACAGACTCAGGTTTTCTTAACATGAAGAAATCGCTAGGCGAAAGCAAAATGCCAGATTTCAGCGCGAGATCGGCGACCAGCTTGCCATTACACGTTTCACTCGGCTCGACTTGCCAGCCAGCACTGACAAACATACCGCCGCGCGGCCGGGCGACTGGCAGCATTCCTACATCTGCCAATTTTTCGATCGCCCGTTCGCGCCCCGCGTCGAGCTGAGTAATCAATTTTTCTACCATGCGGCGATACGGTCGTGCAGAGAGCGCGTGATACACCGCCCGCTCATTGATCTCCGAGGTGGTCAATCCCGCCAGCATTTTGACGCGCGCGAGTTCGGGCAACAAGACATTTGAGGCGGAGATTGATCCTACCCGTAGCACTGGTGACAAGGTTTTTGAAAAACTGCCAACGCGGATGACTCTGCGCAAGCCATCCATTGCCGCCAGAGAAGCTTCGCCACTCGCGGCCAATTCGCGATAAATGTCATCTTCCACCAGACAAAAATCAAATTGCTCGGCCAGGCCAAGCAGGCGATGCGCTTGCGCCAGACTCAGAGAAGTGCCGAGGGGATTTTGCAAAACCGTGTTGACGAACATCAGTTTAGGTTGTGTCGTGACCAGTTGTTGTTGCATGAAATCCAGATCCAGACCGGCCTCGCCACGGGGAATACCAACCGGGCTGCAGCCGTGGTGCCGTATCAGCGACAAGAGATTACTGTATCCAGGGTCTTCGACAAACACGGTATCGCCAGGTTTGGTCAAGGTACGCAAAACCAGGTCAAAAGCATGGGTCGCGCCATGTGTCAG
This sequence comes from Undibacterium sp., assembly GCA_025359635.1. Taxonomy (GTDB): domain Bacteria; phylum Pseudomonadota; class Gammaproteobacteria; order Burkholderiales; family Burkholderiaceae_D; genus Undibacterium. Next base: position 28,591 of record JANYFV010000352.1, read on the forward strand.
CAAAATCTGATCCGCTTCAACCGCATACAATTTATCCGTTAAAGTCGCCGCCAGATGCTGGCGCAAACTAGGGAAACCTAGCGGATGACCATAACCACGCAGCCGGTTCGCCGGTATTTTCATTGCATGCCGTACCGCTTCCAGAATCGTCGCCTCGCCATACCACTCTGGCGGCAACCAGCCCGCACCAACTGGTAAGGCATCTGATACACCTGTATATAAATCGGGGGTAAGCGCATCGATCGCGGTAGGAGTCGCCTGAAAAACCAGCTTCTGCGACACCAGAGCGACTTCATTGCGTGCCACGGTGTACCCAGAACCGCGCCGTGAAGACAGCAAACCGCTGGTCACAAGATGGCCATATGCCTCCACAACTGTGAAGGTACTCACGCCATTACACTTGGCAAGTTGACGTACTGACGGCATTTTTGCGCCTATCCGCAACTCCCTGCGACTCACCATTAAACTGATCGCATCGACAATCTGCTCGACCAGACTAAATTGCTTGTTGCGCTCTAAATTTAGAATAGGCCAGGCAGATTCTGCTAAGCCAGGGCGTAGCTGTTCAGTTGCTTTAGCGATCTGCTTCATGCGATTACCCACTTTCAGAGAATCTTTAAAACTGTTATGTTATCACCACCTGTACGGTTGTCGCGTTTTAGTCTTTGTGTATCTGTGCCATTGATCTGAGTCTATCTATGATGACTCCATCAACTCAAAAAAATTAGCCTTGCATCACCATTAATGGAGAGACCATGAACGAAAGCAAACCAGCATCCATGAACGCGTTTTGGATGCCATTTACCAATAACCGCGATTTCAAGGAAAATCCGCGTTTGATGGTAGCGGCAGAAGGCATGTATTACCGCGATGTCGATGGTAATCAGGTTCTTGATGGCACAGCCGGTCTATGGTGCGTACCTTGCGGCCACGCACAGCCAAAAATTGTTGGTGCCGTGCGCGAAATGATAGGTCAGCTCGATTTTGCCCCAACCTTCCAGATGGGTCACCCCGCTGCCTTTGATCTGGCCGAAAAGCTCATCGCGTATACCAACAATAGATTTGCCCAAGTGTTTTACACCAACTCTGGTTCAGAAGCGGTCGATACCGCATTGAAGATGGCGCTGGCTTACCACAAGGCACGTGGCGAAGGATCACGCACTCGTTTGATCGGGCGTGAGCGTGGCTATCATGGAGTAGGCTTTGGCGGAATGTCGGTCGGTGGCATTGGTGGCAACCGCAAGAGTTTTGGTCCCTTGTTGGGTGGTGTTGATCATCTGCCACACACACATAATCTGGCGATGAATGCGTTTACCCGCGGCGAACCAGAACACGGCATGAACCTGGCCGATGAACTTGAGCGTATCGTCGCCCTGCACGATGCATCGACGATTGCTGCCGTCATCGTCGAGCCAGTCGCTGGTTCAACCGGCGTATTGATACCGCCAAAAGGATACTTGAAGCGCCTGCGCGAACTCTGCACCAAATACGGCATCTTGCTGATTTTTGATGAAGTCATCACCGGCTTTGGCCGCCTGACTACGCCGTTTGCCAGTGATTATTTTGACGTTGAACCAGACATGATGACGACCGCAAAAGGATTGACCAACGGCGTCATCCCTATGGGCGCGGTCTTTTCCAAACAGTTTATCTACGATACTTTCATGCAAGCCCCGGCCGGCATAGAACTGTTCCACGGCTACACCTATTCAGGACATCCAGTGGCCTGTGCAGCCGCACTTGCGACCCTGGAAGTATTTGAAGAACAGAAAATATTACAGCACGCCAAGAGCATACAAACCCATTGGGAAGATGCGGTTCATTCACTCAAGGGATTGCCGCACGTAATCGACCTGCGTAGCATAGGTGTGATTGCCGGCATAGAGTTGGAAAGCATTGCCGGCAAGCCCGGTGCACGCGCCTTCAACGCCTTCAAGCAAGCATTTGCCGATGGCATCTTGATACGTACCACCGGCGACATCATCGCGCTCTCGCCACCGCTGGTACTGGAGAAAAAACACATCGATGAGTTGTTCGGCAAACTCACTACCGTCTTAAAAAATTTAGCATAAAAATTACTCAAGAAAATCATATGAACGCACTGAACACCATCACCCATTACGTCAATGGCGAACACATAGACACGCAAAGTGGCCGTTATGCCGAGGTCTACAATCCAGCTTTAGGTGAACCAATTGCACGCGTCGCACTCGGCACCGCGGAAGACGTCAACACTGCCGTAGCAGCTGCCTCCGCCGCGTTTCCGGCATGGTCGGCAACACCACCGTTGACACGTGCGCGCGTACTGTTTAAATATCTGCAACTGTGCCAGCAACACACCGATGAATTCGCCGCCATGATCACGCGTGAACATGGCAAGACCTTCGCCGATGCGCAAGGTGAAGTCGCGCGCGGTATCGAGATGGTGGAATTTGCCGTCGGCATTCCGCAATTACTCAAAGGCGAATTCACCGATCAGATCGCACGTGGTATCGATGCCTGGTCTATGCGTCAGGCACTTGGCGTGGTCGCGGGCATTACTCCGTTTAACTTCCCGGTGATGGTGCCGATGTGGATGTTCCCGGTCGCTATCGCTTGTGGCAATTGTTTTATTTTAAAACCATCTGAACGCGATCCATCCGCTTCAATGCTGCATGCAAAATTATTGACTGAAGCTGGCTTGCCAAAAGGTGTGTTTAACGTGATTCAGGGCGACAAGCTTACGGTAGATGCCCTGCTTGACCATGCAGATGTACAAGCCATCAGCTTCGTCGGCTCTACTCCAATCGCAGAATACATCTATGCACGCGGCTGCGCCAAAGGCAAGCGGGTACAAGCCCTGGGCGGTGCCAAAAACCATATGGTCGTGATGCCAGACGCTGATATGGAAATGACGGTCGATGCCTTAATCGGCGCTGCCTACGGTTCTGCCGGTGAACGTTGCATGGCGATCTCTGTGGTGGTCGCGGTCGGTGACGCCGGAGACAAAATCATCAAGGCTTTGGCCGAGCGCACCAGTGCCTTGAAGATACGCGACGGCATGGCGGCAGATGCCGAAATGGGCCCAGTGGTGTCGGCACAAGCCAAACAACGTATAGAAAAACTGATCACTGAAGGCGAACAACAAGGCGCAACTTTAGTAGTAGATGGACGCAACTGCAAAGTAGCTGGACGCGAGAACGGCTTCTTTGTCGGCGGCACACTGTTTGACCATGTCACAGCGGACATGAGCATCTATACAGAAGAAATATTTGGCCCAGTACTATGCGTCATGCGCGCACCGGATATCACTTCCGCAATCAACACCATCAACGCCAACGAATACGGCAATGGCGTTGCTATCTACACCCGCGACGGCGGCGTCGCACGCGAATTTGTGCGTCAGATACAGATCGGCATGGTCGGCGTTAACGTACCGTTGCCGGTACCGATGGCCTTCAATAGTTTTGGCGGTTGGAAGCGCAGCATGTTTGGCGATCATCACGCGTATGGCCCGGAAGGTGTGCGCTTTTATACGCGCCATAAAGCAGTCATGCAACGCTGGCCTAACACGGCTAGTGCCGGTGTCGAGTTCGCCTTCCCACAGATGAAATAGACGCGTATTTTTCATGAAAAAAATACTTAAATTTGACGCCAGCGATGCGCCTGCTGAAGAGTATTTTCTGGCTGCAGAAAAACTCATCAGCGGCAATCCGCAGCAAACCATCTGGCAGCATTACACCGACCCTAGCGCAAAATTTCTAACCGGTATCTGGCAAAGCGAAGTGGGTAAATGGCGCATCAATTACACTGAAGAAGAATATTGTCAGATACTTCAAGGCTCAAGCATACTCACTGATGAACTTGGTAATGCAGTCACCGTTTCTAGTGGCGAAAATTTTGTCATACCACGGGGTTTTAACGGCACTTGGGAAGTGGTGCAGAAAACACGGAAAATTTATGTGATCTATGAGGCTTGAGAATATTTGATGAATCTCCTTCGGCATGCATGTTCACTTGTATTTTCCATGTCTTCCCTGATGGCACTCGCCTCTGAAATTGGTGTCAGCGATAAGAAAATTTTATTGGCACAATCTGCAGTATTTAGCGGTGACTCAGCAGAACTCGGGCTCCGCGCAAACCTTGGAGCGCGGGTATTTTTCGATGCTTTAAATGCCCGTGGCGGAATCGCAGGTCGCAAGATAGAATTGATCAAAGACGACGATAATTTCGAACCGTCAAACGCGGCTGAAAATACGACAGGTTTCATTGAAGGAGACAAAGTATTTGCGCTCTTCGGCTACATCGGCACTACTACCAGCAACGCAGCTTTGCCAATTCTAGTCAAAGCGAAAGTGCCGTTTTTTGCACCTTTTTCTGGGGCACAAACACTTCGTGAACCCAGCAATCGCTATGTATTCAATATTCGCGCCAGTCTGTTTGACGAGACTCACTATATGGTTGAGCAACTGGCGATTATGGGAATGAAACGTATCGCCGTATTTTACCAAAATGACGCTGATGGAAAATCTGGTTTAGACGCTGTAGTGCTGAGCGCAAAGAAAGCCGGGTTGGCTGTTGTTGAAAGCATCTCAGTCGAACGCAATGCCATGGGTGTGGCCGGTGCCGGTTCAAAATTATTGGCAAAAAATCCCGACGCAATCATCCAGCTTTGTACCTACTTACCTAGTGCAACATTAATTAAAGAAATGCGTAAGCTCGGCTATTTGGGGCAGTTCTATAATACCTCGATGGTCGGCAGCGGCGCACTTGCGGAAGACTTGGGCAAGGAAGGGGTTGGCGTCACCATTTCGCAAGTCGTTCCCCTGCCTTGGAAATCGCAATTTGCGATAGTCAATGAATACCAAAAAGCAATGCAAAAAGCAGGGCATAAGGATTTCGACTTCACTAGTCTTGAAGCCTATATCGCAGCCAAAGTATTTTCTGAAATAGCAGCCAAGGTCGGCAGTGATCTAACCCGAGAGCGATTTATCAAAGTCGCGGAATCAATGGGGCTTATCGACCTTGGCGGCTACACGGTCAACTTTAGCGCCAGCAACCATCAAGGTTCAAATTTTGTAGATATGGTAGTCATTGGAAAAAATGGAAGTTTTTTACATTAAACCTCGATTAAAAATAATCACGCAAGCGATAGTAAGACATCCCTACAGCTTGAAACAAAGCACCCAAGGTTTCTCCACCAGGGAAAGCGGGATTCTTTAGCGCCGTAAATAACTTAAGATGTGTCTCATCGCCATTGATTGCCTCGGCCAACACCCGCCCTGCCACGCAAGTGGGAACAATGCCATGACCAGAAAATCCTTGTGCCCAATACACATTATCCAGCCGGCCAAAATCAGGCGTGCGCGGCATGGTAATGTCAATATGTCCGCCCCAGGTAAACGCGATCTTGGTCTTCGCTAACTGCGGAAAAACTTTCAACATATCTTGCCGCAGGCCTTCAGTCAGATTATTCGGTGTACGCCCGGTGTAAGAACATTTACCGCCGAACAGTAAGCGATGGTCTTTAGTCAAACGAAAATAATCGAGTACAAATTGATTGTCTGAAACAGCGTAACCGCTGGGCAAGAGTTGGCGCGCTGCCGTCTCACTTAGCGGTTCGGTGGCAATCATGTAAGTTCCAACTGGCAGAATCTTCCCTTGTATGCGGCGATCAAGTTGATCGATATAGGCATTACAGGCAAGCACCAATTTATTGGCACGGATCTGGCCTTGCGCCGTCTGCACCGTAACGCCATCGATATCTGCCTGGTAGCCCAGCGCCTTGGTGTTGTCGAATATCTTGACGCCTAGTTGCTCTGCCGCTCGCGCCAAACCTAGCGCATACTTGAGCGGATGCAAATGACCACCTTGCGGATCGAGCAACGCGGCTTGATAGCGGTCTGAATCGATGTGCTGTGGCAGATCACTTTTTGGGATGAATTGCAGTTGATCATAGCCCCACTTGTGTGCCGCTTCGTGCTGCCAGTCCGTGAGTATCTTCACCCTGCGTTGCTGCACTGCTGTCCAGAGATGGCCCTCAGTTAAATCACAGGCGATCTGGTGCCGTGCAATGCGCCGGCGAATTTCGCTCGCGGCATCTTGCACCAGTTGCCACACCTGCCTGGCACCGTCTTGCCCGAGTGCTGCCTCGAAGGGTGGCATGTCGCAAGAAAAACCGGGAATAATTTGCCCACCATTGCGGCCAGACGCGCCCCAGCCAACCCGGCTAGCTTCGATGATCATAACCGATTTACCCGCTTCGGCAAGATTTAAGGCGGTATATAAACCGGTATATCCCGCACCGATGATAACAACATCGACCTGCAGATTTTCTTCTAAAGAGGCGCGCGATATCTGCTCATCACGGCAACTGGCGGCGTAATAACTATCGATATAGTCTGAGCTGGATTCGAACATGGCTCGAATCTATGCCAAACGTTTTTTGATCTGTCCACATAAATACGTCCAGACAAAAATCGACGCAGCGTTGCTGGTGAGCTCTGCATGATCATACGGCGGCGAAACTTCGACACAATCCATCCCACACCAGTTGAGATCGACCAGTTCTTCGATGATGGACAGGACTTGCGCAGAAGTCATCCCGCCCGGCTCTGGAGTGCCGGTACCGGGTGCAAATGCCGGATCAAGGCAATCGATATCGAGCGTTAAATACACTGGCGGATTACCTGCGTGTGCCATGCGCGCGCGGATTTCTTCCAACACTGGCGCGAGTTGCAATGGGCTTTCAAGTCCGCGTAATTCACGTGCTGTAAACACCCGACCTCCAACTGTATTCACATACTCGCGTGCTTCGCGCTCACCCGATGAGCGTATCCCGATTTGCATAGACGCTTCTGGAATTAATAAGCCTTCTTGCATCGCTTCATAGACCCAGGTGCCATGACCTGATGGCTCACTGAAATGATTGGTCCAGGTATCGCAATGCGCATCAAAATGCACCATCGCCACTGGGCCACCATTGACTTTATTCAACGCGCGTAATAACGGTAGTGTCACTGAATGATCACCACCCAGCCAAACCATATGATGCGCCGCGAACAGTTCCATGGCTTGCGGCATCAATGCAGCGCGCATCGCCTCCAAACCTGTATTCGGCATCGGTAAATCACCGGCGTCACACAGATGCCCAAATGGGCTGGTATCAAAATGAGGATGCGTTGCATCGCATAACATTTGCGATGCCAGACGGATTGCCTGCGGCCCAAAGCGCGCACCTGGTCGATTCGTGACAGCGCCATCAAATGTTAAACCCGCCAACGCGAATGGCATGTCGGGCGCATCCTCACGCCGTGGTCCGTTTAAGTATGTACCGCTGGAACGATAAGCGAATTCATGATTGGCCATGATGTGCATCCTGAGAGTTGAAATATTGCCGGGCTTTCAGTGTTTCGGCTTAACTGTCTTACCTATTTTTTATCGCTTATTATCTGAGGTCAACTCAGTTAATGATTATGTTTGCGGTGCCAGAAAACGCCTCTCCCAGGCGCCGATTTCATACAAGTAACTCTTATACTCAAGCTGTTTTACAGCAGTAAATGCAGTGATAAACCGCTCACCCAGTAATTTTTTTGCAGACACGCTATTACTCATTTGTTCGTGTGCCGCCATGAAAGTCGGCGCCAGATCGTGACTACAATCGTAAGCGCTTCCTGCTACTGCGTCACTTGGCTGTAACTTCTCTTCTATACCAGCGAGGCCAGCAGCAAGCGAGGCGGCAATGGCCAGATACGGATTTGCATCGGCACCTGCAATACGGTTTTCTACCCTTCGCGCGACAGCTCCACTTAGCGGAATGCGTAAACCGGCAGTGCGGTTATCCATACCCCATTGCAAATTGATCGGTGCCTGGCTGCCAGGAATAAAGCGACGGAACGAGTTCACTGACGGGGCAAAAATTAACATCAAATCCGGCAAATAAGCTTGCAAGCCACCGATGAAATGGTGAAAGCGCGCGCTATTGCTGCCGTCTTCATCGCAAAAAATATTCTTACCACTGGAGTCCACCACACTTTGGTGCAAGTGCATGGAGCTGCCTGGCTGACCGGCAATCGGTTTGGCCATGAAGACGGCATTCATACCATGTTTGATGGCGATTTCTTTGGCTGCATACTTAAATAAAAACGCCTGATCGGCCAACGCCAATGGATCTCCGTGCACCAGATTAATTTCATATTGAGAAAGCCCGACTTCATGTATCCAGGTATCGCCACGAATGCCCAAGGCATCGATAGCTGAATTAAATTCATCCCAAAATGGCGCAAGCTCGTTCAGCATATTCAGGCTAAACGCCGACTGGCCATTTTCCGCCCTGCCATTTTTTGCTGTTGGTGCGACAAAAGGCAACTCTGGATTCGTATTTGGTGCAATAAGATAAAACTCGATCTCGGGCGCAACGACTGGCGTCAAACCAAGCGCCGAATAACGTGCCAATACATTTTTCAAAATTGATCGCGGAGCAAACTGGCAATATGATCCATCAAGCTCAACACAATCGTGAATAGCAAACGCGCGTGGCACGCTACTCCAAGGTATCATTTTAAGAGTGCTGTAATCTGGCACCAAACGAATATCCGGATCAGCATCGGGGAAAATGGGGTGATACGAATAATCACCAGTAATCGCCTGCATAGGAATCGCCTGCGCGATGCGCAACTCATCACCTTTAGCAAAACTACGCGCGGGCATCAGCTTACCGCGTGGGTAGCCCGAGACATCCGGAAAAATGCATTCGACGTCGCGCACAGGATGTTGCTGGAAAAAATTTTGAAGTTCGGTTTGAATCATGGTATTTAATTTCTAGTAATCTTTAAGAAAGCGTACATTTCATTACATCACGTTACGGCGCTGCACTTTAGCCCCCTCTCCCGTTAGCGGGAGAGGGTTGGGGTGAGGGTGGT
>JANYFV010000354.1 GCA_025359635.1 Undibacterium sp.
TTTCCTGCTTGAATCAATTTTCTCTTTTTATTTCTCAACAAACACCACGGCACTACGTGCTGGCAAAGTAAATCGCCCTTGAGCAGCGCTGTAACTGGCGAACGCGGCGATGCGCTTGTCTGCCGCATCTGCGCTGGTATGCACAGGATGCAGGACATACACGCGACCTTGTTGACTCACAAGATCCAAACTTTGCGGAAGCGTGGCAACATTAATAAAATACATTAAAGATTTGTAGTGCGCGTCCGGATAATTTTTTCCATCAAGATGCCCTGCAATGATCGTCGCATTCTGACCAGCCCCGACATTCTCGAAGTGCAAACGCTGTTGCACCTCAACCGCTGTACGCAAATGAAATAAGCTAGAGCTGGAACGTATCTTTAACAGATCCCGAAACATGTCACGCGCCAGCTTAATCTCGGAACTGCTTGGCTTAATCAGGGGGTTAGCCAGCAAAGGCTGCATTAAAGTATACGCGTCGCCATTGGCCGCCTTGGGTGGCAAACCTATTGCGAAATTATTGTCCTGATAGGCCCAGTCAATGCGATTAAACCAGTCACCGGAATTGAAACTATCTCTATCCAGAGACTTGGAGCGCAGCACGTCTAAACCAGCATGGAAATACGCCACACCCTGACTGAAAGCGGTAGTCGCAGCGCCCAGCATTTGCACTCGCGCCCGGTCTTCGCGGCTAGTATCTAGCGGCAGTTTGTAGACGTTGAGATCAAACAAAGTTTGATTGTCATGGTTCTCAACATAGTTGACCACTTCGCCTGGTTGACTCACATAGCCCGCTGGCTGACCAGAATAGTCAATGTCCTTAAGCGCTTTTTTTGTGCCATCGTAAGTCGTCATCACATACTCGCGCAAAGACCCGGCCAGACCGACTCTGAGCATATCGGCAGCCTTCAATAAATCTGTGGCATTTTGATCTGGATTGGCGAGACCGTTGATATAGCCTTTTTGTGTCACGATAGTTTTACCAGAATCCGCAGCACCGCCGCCGCGCACTGCATCGCGGCTTCTGTCGCTAAAGGTGCCGATGCCACTACCATTTAATGACAACTGTGATGCCTGGACAAAACGCGCACCGTTTGCAATCTCACCAAAATTCCAACCCTCGCCAATCAGTTGAATCTCGCGTCTCGTTTGGCGCTTCAATGTACTCTGCAACTCTTCCATGACAGCACGTGGTTGATGCGCCATCAAGTCAAAGCGAAACGAATCGATCTTAGATTCTTTGGCCCATAGCAGCACCGAATCGACCAGCAACTTGCCCATCATCAAATTTTCTGTTGCGGTATTGCCGCAACTATTGCAGGTAGATTGCTCCACTTGCCCATTCGCATTTAACCGATGATAGTAACCAGGTACAATTCTATCGAGCACTGATTTTTCAGTTTGGCCAAAAACAAAAGTGTGGTTGTAAACGACATCCATCCCTACGCGCAATCGAGCCTTATGTAATGCCGTAACCATCTGGCGAAACTCAATGATGCGATTGGCACCATCCGCTGCATCAGTGGCGTAACTTCCTTCCGGCGCGCTGTAATGAAAGGGGTCGTAACCCCAATTAAAACAGTCTTTTTCTGCAACAGCACTGACAATGGCTTGCTGCGCTTCACCGTTTGCATCGCCCTTAACAATCGGGCTATTGCAAGCCACTTCGGGCACACTACCAAAATCAAATACCGGCAACAAATGCACGTCCGTCATACCAGCCAGAGATAGTGCCCGCAAGTGTTTCATGCCGTTCGAATCAGCCTCAGTGAAGGCTAGATATTTGCCACGATGGGCGAGACTTACTGAACTGTCATTGATAGAAAAATCTCGCACATGTAACTCATACACTGCCATATCCGTTTGTGCTTTTACCTTAGCCGGCGTGGGCGTACTATTCCATAGTTTTGGCTGTAGTTTTACTGAATCAAGTCTTGCGATATAGCTACGTTTGGAATCGGCAGTAAGACTAATCGAGTATGGATCTGTCACACGATTACGCACCAGACCTACACCGGGAACGAAGACATCGACAACATACAAATAATATTGTCCGGATAAGTCAGTTGGCGTCAAGAATGACCATATTCCAGTGGCCGCATTCCACTGCATAGTATCAATTGATTTCGCAGCACCATGATTGTTTTCATAGCGACAAACAGAGACTTTTTGTGCAGTTGGTGCCCATAATTTGAAGCCGGTATTTTTGCCCGATATACTGACACCTAAGTCCTTCACTTTTTTTGCCGGCACATATAAATCATCAAGTGCGCCGGCAATTTGCAAGCCGCTTACCTTAAGCACTTCACCGACAGAATTTTCTTGCACCAGCACTACTTGCATGCGCTGCAAATCCGCCGGTCGAGATAAATCAGCATCACGAATTTTCAACACTACGCCATCAGCGACAAACTTAAAACGCCCACTCAAGGCTGATGGCAAAGTATCCTTAAACACGTCCAAAGCCAATACGCCATCAGCACCAACCACCTTACTTCCAACAGAAACTTTAATCTTTCCAGAGGCAGAAGAATAGAGTTTAAAAACACCAAAATCTCCGGCTCCAGGCCATTTAGTCAACTGACGACTTAGCCAATACGCTCTCGCATCAATAGGACTGGAAACCGGCTGCAATGTCGTTTGGAATGCCTCCACATTACAAACTTCAAGCGCATCAGACTCACTTGAAATGGCAGCTCCCGTAAACCCCGACAAGCTGAGGAATCCAATTACTGAAAGCGCAGATTGCAAACGCCAACCGACCTTACGACTGACGCGATTAAAAACCTCACTTAAGTGAATATGTATCTTTCCGGTCATCACTATCTCCATGGGCGACGCTACCACAATAATAAAATTTTTCTCAATTTTATGTGCAAATCATTTTGAATTCAGTGTAGCATAACTACATAACAATAATTATCTCATCATTCAAATACGTTAAAAATTTAAGCTAAATTTCAACGAATCTCAAGATAAAAATACAAATTTGTAGTTTTGTTACTTTTAAAAACACTAAAATTAAGATAGCCATGCCTAACAATATTCGACTAACTAGACTCTTCCCTGCAAAACCTTCTGTAGCAATTAGCATCGCTGCCAGCATCGTCATCTTGTCCCTGAGTGCTTGTGGCGGTGGTTCCAGCGGGGGATATGCGTCCACACCAACACCAACTCCGGTGACACCACCTGTCGTGGTCTTGCCTGCAGTTGATGTCAGTGCAATCGCTGCCGCTGATCCAGGTAGCCCTTTAGCTGCTGCCTGGCAAAAAGGTGCGTTCATGGAAATTTATGTGCGCGGCTACAAGGATAGTGACGGCGATGGTAAAGGCGATTTAAAGGGTGTGATTCAGTCACTAGATTACCTCAAGGATCTTGGTATCAAAGGGATCTGGTTGATGCCCATCACACGTAGTCAAGACAAGGATCATGGTTATGCGGTTAGTGACTATCGCAATATAGAAGCCGATTATGGCAGCCTGACAGATTTTGACGAACTCATCAAACAAGCGCACGCGCGTGGCATCGGTGTCATCATCGATTATGTGATGAATCACAGCGCCGCTGAAAATCCGCTGTTTGTCAATTCCAGTGCCTCTGCCACCAACACCTATCGCTCCTGGTATGTCTGGCAAGCTGTGGCACCGACAGGCTGGTCTATCTATGGCGGCAATCCATGGAAGACTGTCGCCAGCGGCGCATACTTTGCCCCGTTCTGGGATCAGATGCCTGATTTCAATTTAAAAAATCAGACAGTGATTGACTACCATAAAGACAATCTACGTTTTTGGCTCAACCGTGGCGCAGACGGCTTTCGCTTCGATGCTGTCGGCAACCTGGTAGAGAACGGTGCCAACGCGTGGGAAGATCAGCCAGAAAATTACCCTATCATGGGCCAAATACATAGTCTCGTTAATAGTTACAGCCAGCGCTATATGGTGTGTGAAGCGCCGGCAGATCCGGCAGGGTTTACTGCCCCTACTGCATGCGGTAGCGCGTTTGCCTTCAATCTGGCAAGTAATATTGGTAAGGCAGCGCGAAATGAAGTGGCGGGTATCAGCGCTGTCAGTGATTTTTTCAAAACAGCCTCAAGCAATATGGCAACCATGGTGTCAAACCATGATCTGTTTGCAGGCGAGCGTTTATGGAATCAAGTAGGCGGTAATTTAGCACAATACAAACTCGCTGCCGCCACCTACTTACTCCAACCCGGTACACCTTTTATTTACTACGGCGAAGAAATTGGTATGGCTGCTGCCGCCAATTTATCCGGCGATGGAAAAATACGTACGCCGATGAGCTGGACTGCCGATAACAATAATGCCGGTTTTACTACTGGCACGCCATTCAGGCCTGTTGCAGCAAATGTCAGCACACAAAATGTACTTGCACAACTAGCCGATCCCAATTCGATACTCGCTTTTTACAAGGCAATGCTTAAGCTGCGCAATAGCTTGCCATCGATTGCACAAGGTAGCTATGAGGCAGCATTTGTCAGCGGCAGCGTGATGGGCTATCAACGCACATTTGGCAATGAACGAACGCTTGTCCTGATTAACTATGGCACCAACACTGCTAATGTCAGTGTCAGCAGTTTGCCCGCCAGCGCAAACTTAAACAATGCGTTTCCTACAGATGGTGCAGCAACATCCGCAGATAGTAGTGGCACTGCACAAATCGCGATGGCAGCACAAAGTGTTAGAGTGTTTGTCATCAAATAACAGGCGCAATTTAACCATCTTTCGCCTGCATGTTATTTAATGCCAGCACAACACGGAACAAGAAATGAAAAAAAATTCCTACCTGATTGCAAGCATGAGCAGCATATTTTTTGCGTTTAGTTTATCGGCGCAAGCCAAAGACTATGCCATCAAACATCTGGAACCAGCTTCGTGGTGGGTGGGCATGCAGGATAAAAATTTACAGTTACTGGTACACGGCGAAGATATTTCTGAACTCACAGCCAGCATTACCTACCCCGGCGTCACGCTCAAAGACATCGTTAAGGTTAGTAACAAAAACTATCTGTTCATCAATCTCAGCATTGCCCCGGAAACTATTGCTGGCAATCTCAATATCCGTTTCAGCCAGGGCGATAAAACAGTACTCAGCGTCGCTTATCCGCTGCAGGCAAGAAGCGCAAACTCAGCGCAAAGGCGTGGCTTTTCGCCAGCCGATGTGATTTACCTGATCGTGCCTGACCGCTTTGCCAATGGTGATACCAAGAACGACAGCATAGACTCGCTAAAAGACAAGGCCAAGCGCACAAACCCTTCGGGACGGCATGGCGGTGACATCTCTGGCATGAGCGAACATCTGGACTATATCGCCAACATGGGCTTCAGCATGATCTGGCCGACACCACTGACAGAAAACGACCAGTTCTCCTACTCGTATCACGGCTATGCTGCGACCAACCATTACCAGATCGACCCGCGTTTTGGCAGCAACGAAGACTATCGCCAGTTTGTGGCAAAAGCGAAAACTAAGGGAATAGGCGTGATCCAGGACATCGTGCTCAATCACATAGGTTCAAGCCATTGGTGGATGAAAGATTTACCCACGGCTGACTGGCTCAACTATCAAGACAAACCCGTCTTCACCAATCACGCCCGCACCACCTTGCAAGACACGCACGCCTCAACAGAAGACAGAAAAAGATTTACCGATGGCTGGTTTTCCGACCACATGCCCGACCTGAATCAGCGTAACCCCTTAGTCGCCAATTACCTGATACAAAACAGCATCTGGTGGACAGAATATGCCGATTTATCCGGCATCAGAACTGACACTTATTCATATTCGGATAAAGCGTTCCTGACTAACTGGTCTGCACGACTGATACAGGAATACCCTAACTTTAATATGGTCGGCGAAGAATGGAGCACCAATCCAAATATCGTCTCGTACTGGCAAAAAGGCAAAATCAATCACGACGGCTATGTATCGAGCATGCCCAGCATGATGGACTTTCCGCTTCACGAAGCGCTCAGGCAAAGTCTGGTGGAAACAGAAAGCTACAACGGCGGCCTGAATAAATTATACGAAAACATCGCCAATGATTTTCTGTATCCGAATGCCGACAACCTGGTGATTTTTGAAGGTAACCACGACACCAGCCGCCTGTTCTCTGCACTCAACGAAGATATCGATCTCTACAAAATAGCCATGGTCTACCTGGCCACCATGCGCGGCATACCGCAAATCACCTACGGCACAGAAATTCTGATGACCAGCCCCAAACAACGCGACGATGGCAAAGTGCGCTCAGATATGCCGGGAGGCTGGCAAGGCGACGCCATCGACGCCTTCACCGGCGCGGGTTTAACAAGCACGCAAAAAGAAGCGCAAGATTTTCTGAAAAAATTGCTGAGCTGGCGCAAGAACACACCAGTCATCCATCACGGAAAACTCATGCATTTCGCACCTGACAAAGGCACTTATACGTATGTGCGCTATGACGACAAAAAGAAAGTCATGGTCGTCATCAATAAGAACAAAGTCGCGACCGTGATAGGGACAGCGCGCTTCCATGAAATGCTGGCAGCTACTGCGGCAGCAACAGATGTTTTATCTGGCAAGAAATTTGATTTAAGTAAGGCGATCAATTTACCTGCACGCTCTGTGTTGGTTTTAGAGATTGATTAGATGCTGTGGCTGGGATTGCTTCCCAGCCCATAGAAAAGTCCGAAGAACCAAAAATTTAAAACCGATACGCCACGCCTACGCTACCATATGAATTATTTCGCGTTTGCGTCAGCGGACTAAGTCTCAACTTGGATGACAATTGTCTTTGCTCCAAACTACCCTGCAACAACCAATGCGCGTCTAGATCATACGACCAGAGCATACCGATAGCGGTATTCGCAACACCCGTCTCAGCAGAAAACGCAGTAAGACCGGTGCCCACGGTTTGGGTCGCCGCCACACCGTAGTAAGCTTGATTGGATTTAGCATTTGCCCATGTGACTTGGGTAAATAAACCTACCTTGAGTTTGTCGTCTCCATAGACTCCTATCGTGCCGCGCAAATCGGTTTGTGCACCACGGTAAGATTTGAGTTCTTGCCGGTAACGCAGCAAGACATTAAGCGGGGCACGTCCGAGTTTCGCATCCCATTCAGCATGCACACCATATGACACGCTTACCGGCAGGTTTGCGAGGTGATGCAATTTCAAGAAATCTGAATCTTTGTTATCACGACCACCTTCGTAAGCGAGTTGGGCACCAAGGCTCAAGCCATCAAACAGTTCTGCTCTCGTCCCGCCTTCTAACATGCCTTGCGTGGTACGGGCAAACCACGGCGTGCCGTAGTAACGCAGCGCTGGAATAGCCGCCAATACGTGCTCATCAGAACCGACATACGCCGGGCGCGCCCAAATTCCGGCACCGATAATCGTTGAAGGAGCTACGGCAAAATCAGATGCCAGCGCAAGCGCAGGAAAAGTAGAAGAAACGAGTGCTGCAATAAGCCGAAAGGAAAAACGTAAGGTCATGTAAATGCTCTTTAAAGTTGACGAAAAAAATATGTTAAAAATAAAATCTATCGGATTATCCTAGAAACGTCTCCTGCTATGTTGAAATTTTCATACCTATTCACCATTTACAGTTCTTAACAATTACTATGATAAAAACACGCAATTTGTGTCGTCTTGCTGTTACTCTTAAATTAAATTACCTCCGGCAAAGCTGGAAGTAATTTAATTTTCATCAAGCTAGAAAAAGGCAGAATCGATGGAGTTATTACCAATTTTGAAGTGGGATATGCAATCCTTTCAGCCGCTCAATTTGAGGCATTTATTGCCATCGAGTTAGCAATCGAAAAAGTACCGACGTATATGATGTTCAATCCGCCTCAATGCTGGATGGGTTCAAACGAAGCAAAACTCGACTGGTGTTCGCGTGTTGAAAAGATGGAGATTGATATGCTTTGTCCGCAACACGGTGTCATTTATCAAGGTATCGATGTTCTCCGCTTTATCAATTGGTTTGCAGAATTACCCGTCGGCACCGGAATAAAAAAGACTAATTTATTTTCAATGACCATACTCACAACACAACGCCTCCGTTTAGAACCCTTCAACGATACCCATCTTGAAGGCTTATTTATCCTCAACAGTGACCCACAGGTGATGCGCTATATCACCGGCAAACCCGACACGCGTGAAGACACAGTGGCGGGAATCACCCGGATTAAGGCGCGCTGGATAACGTTGGGATATTCCTGGTGGAGTTTTATCGAGCTCGAAAGCAATGAAATTATCGGCGCTGGCTGCATCCAGCATTTAGGACGAGACCCCGCGAATTCCCTGGAAATTGGCTGGCGACTTCGATCAGACAAATGGCAGCAAGGATTTGCCTCGGAAGCCGCGCAAAAAATGGCGACATTTGCATTCGACACTTTAGGTGCTGATCTACTCTGCGCAGTGTGTGATCAAGAAAATGCCGCCTCGGCACACGTGATGAAAAAACTCGGCATGCACTATCGAGGCATTGAGAGATGGTATGAGGTAGATGATGCAGTCTATGAAATCACGCGTAAAGAGTGGTGGGCGCACTCCGTAATTTAACCGAGATTTTCCATGCCAAACCAGCCGCCATAGCCCGGCAATTCAACTTTACCATTTGCCACAACACCGGCCAAACCATGTCCTTGCATCGCCTCGTACGCGGCACTGTCGGGCAAATCAAAACTCACAGCCCGCTCACCCAGGTTGACAATAGCAATTACGCTAGGTAAACCGGCGAGATCACGGCGCAATGCCAGCACTGGTTCAGGCGCATCGTAGAAAGCGATATCGCCGCGCGTCAATTGCGGCACTGTTTTACGCCACGCAATCAGCTTGCTAGAAAAGTTTAATACCGAAGCGGGATCTCGCCATTGCTGCCTAACCGACGCCGCAGCATGCTCTCCGGGCAATGGCAGCCAAGGGGTTCCGGTACTGAAACCAGCGTTGCTGATATTCGCATCCCAAGGCATAGGTGTACGACAGCCATCGCGTCCTTTGACTTCAGGCCAGAAGATTAAGCCGACCGGGTCTTGCAATACTTCATAAGGCAAATCGGCTTCGGTCAATGCCAGCTCATCGCCTTGATATAAACACGGAGTACCTTTTAAAGATAACTGCATGGCGAGTAGTGCTTTGGCATACTCGGGCGAGGCATTTTTTCCGCCCCATCGTGTCATCACCCGCGTGACATCGTGATTACCGACAGACCACGAGGCCCAGCCACCTTTCACTTTTGCCTCGAACTCTTCCACCTGCTTGCGTATATACGCGGCAGAATGATCATCGGTGAGCAGATTAAAACTGTAAGCCATATGCAGTTTATTATCGTCTGCCGTGTATTGCGCCATCACCGTCAGCGCATCATCTGCGCCTATCTCACCGATAGAAACCGCATCATACTCATTCAATAGCGTGCGTACTTTTTCAAAAAAAGCCAAGTTCTCTGGCCGTGTTGTATCGTAGATATGCGATTGCATACCATACGGATTACTCTTTGCAACTGCTGCGTTTTTGTGTTCAATCACCGCTGGATTATTGCGCAATTGCTGATCATGGAAATGGAAAATGCAGGCATCTAGACGAAAACCATCAACGCCGCGCTCCAGCCAAAAACGCATACTATCAAGATGCGCCTGCTGCACCGCTGGCTGATGGAAATTCATATCCGGCTGGCTGGTCAGAAAATTATGCAAGTAATACTGGCAGCGCCGCGTATCCCACTGCCATGCCGAGCCTCCGAAGATAGACAGCCAGTTATTCGGCGGCGTGCCGTCTGGCTGCGGGTCGGCCCAGACATACCAGTCGGCCCGGGGATTGGTTTTATTCTGGCGGCTTTCGATAAACCAGGGATGCTGATCCGAGCTATGCGACAAGACCTGATCGATCATGATTTTCAGGCCAAGCTGATGCGCGCGCGCCACCAGTTGATCAAAATCTGCCAGCGTGCCAAACAAAGGATCGACGTCACAATAGTCAGCAACATCGTAGCCAAAATCATGCATCGGTGAGGTGAAGAAGGGGGAGATCCAGACGATATCCACGCCCAACGCTGCGATGTAATCTAGCTTGGAGGTAATGCCCGACAAGTCACCTACGCCATCGCCATTACTATCCATAAAGCTACGTGGAT
>JANYFV010000356.1 GCA_025359635.1 Undibacterium sp.
CCCACCCTAGCCCTCCCCTTGAAGCGGGAGGGAATTTTGGTTGGGGGTATTTACACGTTTACGCTTACACAGATACTGGATTTGGCTTCTCAGCATCGATACCGTATTTGGCAATCGCTTGCGCCACTACCGATGCCGATATCGCCCCTTCGTCTGCTAATGTTTTCAAGGCCGCGATCACTACAAAATAGCGATTCACTTCAAAGAATTCACGTAACTTAGCGCGAGAATCTGAACGACCAAAACCATCGGTACCCAAAACTTTATAGCTACGACCTTTAGGTACAAAAGCACGTACTTGTTCAGCGAAAGTGCGCATGTAATCGGTGGCAACTACGATAGGGCCGACGGTATCTTTCAGGCATTCGGCAATGTATGGAACATGCTCGGCTTCTGTCGGATGCAACATATTCCAACGTTCCGCATCCTGGCCATCACGTGCCAGCAAAGTGAAGGATGGAGCCGACCAGACATCGGCGGCAATACCAAAATCACTGAACAGCAAATCGGCAGCGGCAATGACCTCACGCAAAATCGTACCGGAACCCATCAACTGCACACGGTGTTTTGTCGTTTCTGCCGATTTTTGCAACTGATACAGACCCTTGATAATGCCAGCTTCTTGCCCTGGCTTCATCCCTGGATGGCTGTAGTTCTCGTTCATGATCGTGATGTAATAGAACACATCTTCCTGATTCGCCACCATGCGGCGCAGACCGTCATGAATAATCACGGCAACTTCATGCGCAAAAGTCGGATCATAAGGAACGCAGTTAGGAATAGTCGATGCCAACACATGGCTATGACCATCTTCATGTTGCAAACCTTCGCCGTTCAGGGTTGTACGACCAGCAGTACCGGCCATCAGGAAACCGCGTGAACGCATATCGCCCGCCGCCCAAGCCAAATCGCCAACGCGCTGCAGACCAAACATTGAGTAGTAAGTGTAAAACGGAATCATCACGCGATTATTTGTCGAGTAAGAAGTCGCTGCGGCGATCCATGAACTCATACCACCAGCTTCGTTAATACCTTCTTGCAGAATCTGGCCTGCCTTATCTTCGCGGTAGTACATGACCTGATCTTTATCGACTGGCTCATACAACTGGCCGACCTGACTAAAGATACCGATCTGACGGAACAAACCTTCCATACCAAAGGTACGCGATTCATCAACCATAATAGGCACGACGCGCTGGCCAAGACTTGAATCACGCAACAGCGCTGTCAAGACACGCACATAAGCAGCAGTGGTGGAAATCTCACGACCTTCGGCGGTTGGTTCCAGCATTGCCTGGAATGCCGTCAGTTCCGGAACCACCAGTTCTTCATCGGCTTTTTGACGACGTTGTGGCAAATAACCACCCAAAGCTGCACGACGTTCTTGCAGATATTTCATCTCTGGCGTGTCATCAGCAGGCTTGAAGAATGGAATTGCCGGCAACTCGGCGTCCGAGATCGGCAATTGGAAGCGATCGCGCAATGCCTTGATAGCTTCGTCATCGAGTTTCTTGGTGTTGTGCGCTGTATTGCGTGCTTCACCAGATTTACCAAAACCGAAGCCTTTAACACTCTTCACCAACAAGACAGTCGGCTGACCTTTGTGCTCTTGCGCTACTTTAAATGCAGCATAAATCTTGTGTGGATCATGGCCACCACGGGTCAAACGCCAAATGTCATCGTCCGACATTTGCGCGACCATCTCTAGCAACTTAGGATGTTTGCCGAAGAAGTGTGCGCGGACAAATGCGCCATCTTTGGCTTTGTAATTCTGGTACTCACCATCGACGGTCTCCATCATCACTTTTTGCAAAATACCGTCTTTATCCTTGGCCAGCAAGGCATCCCAACCTTCGCCCCAGATCACTTTAACGACGTTCCAGCCAGCACCGCGGA
Source organism: Undibacterium sp. (assembly GCA_025359635.1). Classification (GTDB taxonomy): domain Bacteria; phylum Pseudomonadota; class Gammaproteobacteria; order Burkholderiales; family Burkholderiaceae_D; genus Undibacterium. The sequence continues at coordinate 1,897 of JANYFV010000356.1, forward strand.
AGTCAGATTCAAGTTCTTGAATGATCTTGCCATTGCCGCGAACCGGGCCATCCAAACGTTGCAGATTGCAATTAACAACGATGATCAGGTTATCGAGTTGCTCACGCCCTGCCATACCGATTGCGCCCATCGATTCCGGCTCATCCATCTCGCCGTCACCGCAGAATGCCCAGACTTTACGATTGGCTGTATCGGCAATTCCGCGTGCATGCAGATATTTAAGAAAACGTGCCTGATAGATCGACATCAAAGGGCCCAAGCCCATCGATACAGTAGGGAACTGCCAGAAATCCGGCATCAATTTTGGATGTGGATACGAAGACAAACCTTTGCCATCGACTTCGCGGCGGAAGTGAATCAGCTGCTCTTCAGTCAAACGACCTTCAAGGAAAGCACGCGCATACACGCCTGGTGATGAGTGCCCCTGGATGTACAGCAAATCGCCACCGTGATCTTCGGTAGGCGCGTGCCAGAAATGGTTAAAACCTATGCCCAGCATATTCGCCAATGAAGCAAAACTAGACAGATGGCCACCCAGATCACCATCAAGACGATTGGCCCGAACCACCATCGCCATCGCATTCCAACGCATCATCGAACGCAGCTTTTCTTCGATTTCCAGATTACCAGGGCAATGCGCACCAACATCTGCCGGTATCGTATTCACGTAAGCTGTATTACTGGAAAAAGGGATATGCGAGCCACGACGACGTGCCAGATCAACCATACGTTCCATCAAATAATGGGCGCGTTCCGGGCCTTCGTTATCAATAACTGACTCCAATGCAGCTAACCATTCGGCGGTTTCTACAACATCTGGATCGTTGACGGCTTGCGCCAAAACTTGGTCTATCTGGGGTGACATACGTTAAGTCTCCTATTTCCGGTTATATGCGCTTTTTGCACCGCGCGTTTGGGGCGTTACGACAAAATAATGCTAGTACTTTGTTAGTGCAAGCATTCTAACAGTAGTTTCACTACTTTTCAAATAGCGATATTCAATTCCATATTATGAAATTTAATTTGCATCGCAAAATATATTCATACTTTTATTAAATAAGTTATGCCCACATTGATGTTTAAGGCTTTTGCAAAGCAGCATTTTTTTTCAGTGATTGCCTATTTTTGACCAAAATGCATTAAAAAATATTTTATTTGTGCGTATTTTGACCGCTTCTGCTTTGGGAATAACGTCAAGATCTCAATCAACTCATCACGAATACTATTACTGCGGTGCGACTGTCAGCTTGGCAATGCATACCTTATAATCGCACCTTAGCTCAATTCATCTACCACTCAAATTAGACAAATCCACCATGACAGCCCAAATCATTAGCGGAACCCAACTATCCCAACAAATTCGTGCCGAAGTGACGCTACGCGCTGCGGCATTGGCGGCAAAAGGCAAACCACCCGGTTTAGCCGTGATCCTGGTAGGAGAAAATCCCGCCTCACAAGTGTATGTACGCAATAAGGTCAAGGCTTGTGAAGATTGCGGCTTTTATTCCGTGCTGGAAAAATACGAGGCAGACCTGAGTGAAGCCGCGCTGTTGGCGCACATTGACAGACTCAACAATGACCCAAAAATCAATGGCATTCTGGTGCAACTACCTTTGCCCGCACATATCAACGCAAATAAAGTGATTGAAGCAATCGCGGCGGATAAGGATGTGGATGGTTTCCATATCAGCAATGCCGGGCTTTTAATGACGGGCCAACCACTATTTCGCCCTTGCACACCGTACGGCGTGATGAAGATGCTTGAATCTATCAATTATCCTGTGCGCGGTGCGAATGCAGTCATCGTCGGCGCATCAAATATTGTCGGCAAACCGCAAGCGATGTTGCTCTTGCAAGCGGGCGCTACCGTCACCATTTGTAACTCTAAGACACGCGATCTGGGCTACCACACCCGCAACGCAGACATTCTCGTGGTCGCTACAGGCAAACGCAATATTGTCACTGCGGACATGGTCAAACCGGGCGCAGTCGTGTTAGACGTTGGCATGAACCGCGATGATGACGGCAAATTGTGTGGTGACGTTGACTATGCCAATGTCAAAGAAGTCGCTGGCTACATTACACCGGTACCTGGCGGTGTGGGTCCGATGACAATTACCATGCTATTGGTTAATACGATAGAAGCAGCTGAAAGAAACTAAGATGAAGCAACAAAATCCCCTGCTAGACTTTAACGATCTACCAAAATTTGCAGCCATTCTGCCCGAACATGTGGCACCGGCAATCGACACTTTGTTAGAAATGAATCGTGCCGTAATTGCGCAATTAGAAAACAGCACGGAGCCAGTCAGCTGGGAGAATTTTGTTGAGCCATTGGAAAATGCAACCGAGCAATTAGGCCGCGCCTGGGGCGTTGTCGGCCATCTCAACGCAGTTGTCGACACGCCAGAACTGCGCGCAGCCTACAACGAAAATCAACCGAAAATAACCGAATTCTGGACTGAACTTGGGCAAAACCTGGCGCTCTTTGACAAGTACAAGGCACTGCATACCAACGTTAGCTTTGCCGCTCTGCCACCAGCCAGAAAAACCATCGTCACCAATGCGATTCGCGATTTCCGTCTCAGTGGCGCCGAATTAGATGAAGACAAAAAGCTGCGTTACGCAGAAATACAAGAAAAGACTGCCGCACTTTCGACCAAGTTTTCTGAGAATGTGCTCGATGCGACCAATGACTATAATCTGATCGTTGAGAACCTCGACGAGTTGGCAGGCCTGCCAGAAGAAGTCTTGCAAGCAGCAAAAAGTGCCGCAGAAAAAGAAGGCGAATCCGGCTATAAATTCACACTGCATTTCCCGTCCTATTTCCCAATCTTGCAATACGCAGACCAGCGCGCCCTGCGCGAAACTATCTATCGGGCGAATGCGACTAAGGCCTCTGAATTAGGTGCCAAACCCGAATGGGATAACACTGCAATCATCAATGAATTACTGGCCTTGCGTAAAGAAGAATCTGTACTGCTTGGATACAAAAATTTTGCCGAAGTATCGCTAGTGGCAAAGATGGCAGACACACCGGCGCAAGTAAGTCAGTTTTTGTTGGACTTGGCAAATCGCGCCAAACCATTTGGTGAAATCGATTTAGCGGAACTGCGCATTTTCGCAGATGAAAAATTAGGCATCGCCGATTTGCAGTCATGGGACAGTACCTATGCATCTGAAAAATTGCGCGAACATCGTTATGCGTTCTCAGAACAGGAAGTAAAACAATACTTCCCAGAGCATAAGGTGATAGATGGATTATTCCGGGTTATCAAGTGCTTATTCGCTATTGAGATCCAGCCAGATAGTGCAGAAACCTGGCACCCCGACGTCAGCTTTTATCGTCTGGAAAAGGACGGGAAACTCATCGGCCAATTCTATCTTGATTTGTACGCTCGTGATGGCAAACGCGGTGGTGCCTGGATGGATGACGTACGTGGTCGCCGTATGACAGACCAGGGAATTCAAACCCCGGTCGCGTATTTAACTTGTAATTTCAACGAACCGGTAACGGTGGATGGCGTCAGCAAACCGGCAACATTTACGCATGACGAGGTGATCACCTT
>JANYFV010000364.1 GCA_025359635.1 Undibacterium sp.
ATTGGTCTTGCGCGACAGGCAGTATTTGCACTGGCGGCATTCCGGCGTGTACAGCGGAATCACATGATCGCCTTGGCGCAAACTACTTACTCCAGAGCCAGTATCAACTACGATACCTGCGCCTTCATGACCGAGAATCGCGGGGAATAAGCCTTCAGGATCAGCGCCCGACAAGGTGTAATAATCGGTATGGCAAATGCCGGTAGCCTTGATCTCGATCAGCACTTCACCGACTTGTGGACCTTGCAAATCAACTTCTTCAATTGTGAGCGGAGAACCGGCTTTCCAGGCGATTGCGGCTTTAGTTTTCATGGTTGGTCTTTTTGATGAGTGAATGTAAGCAACGCATTATCTCTGATCGTTGAAATCCCTGCCAGATTCTGAAAAAATCAGGCCAACCATGAACAAGCTGTTTTCTTACACCGCCATATAGCGCCCTGGTCTGTGATTAAGTGCGATGGCCAGATTGAGCATGACTGCACCGAGTATCGATGCCGCTAACGCCATCGGGCTCACGACAAACAGTGAAGTCATGACGATCAGAATATCCATTCCCATTTGTAGTTTTCCAGCACGAAAGCCGTATTTATCTTGCAGATACAACACGAGAATATTGATGCCACCGAGGCTAGCCTGATGGCGAAAAAGCACGACGAAACCGACACCCATCAACAAGCCGCCAATCACTGCGACATAAAATGGAGTCAGCGCAGTTAGTTGTAATAGTTTGGGATGCAGACTAGATAAGACAGATACCAACGCAACCGAACAAAAAGTCTTGAGCGTAAAGCGCCAACCCATACGTCGCCACGCCAGCCAGTAGAACGGCAAATTAATGAGAAAAAACACTAAGCCAAATGACAGGCCAGTCGAATAATGGATTAAAAACGATAGGCCAGCTGTGCCGCCTGTCAGCAGGCCTGCCTGATTGAACATGGCGACACCTAAAGACACAAAAAGCGTGCCCGTGAGGATGGCCAGTATGTCTTCGAACAGGCTGTGCGGTGCGCTGATGTGGGTGGTCGGTGAGGTGGATTTCATTGAATCGGAATACAGGCAAGGTGCGAGAATAGTGCTCGCATTGTAATGCCGTGATCCAATGCAAACACGCCCAGCTGCAACTAGCTCAACGATTGTTGATGCGTATCAATTGTGACGACTTTTCAATCGAACAAAATCGTTCACATGCTCACTTTATAGCGCTGATGTAATAATTTGACTCTTTGCACATACACGATGGTTTCATCATAGGGTGGTATGCCAACATATTTTTCTACCGCTTCTGGCCCGGCATTGTAAGCCGCCGCTGCCAGGCTGATATCGCCCTTAAAACGTTTCAGCAATGTTGCCAGATACTGCACACCACCCCTGATGTTATTCGCAGGAATGCTGGCGTCTGAGACACCTAGTGAGCGCGCTGTTGCTGGCATTAATTGCATCAATCCCATCGCGCCTTTTGGTGATCTGGCATTTGGGTTGAAGTTGGATTCTGCATGAATCACCGCCCTTACCAAGGCCGGGTCAATGGCATATTGCAGAGATGCGGAGTTAATAAAACTGCCAAACTCTTCGAGGTGCAGTCGGATCGAGTTCCAATCTATCGTCGAGTTGACATTGCAAGCGAAGCAAGATGGTTTCCAGACGATGTATTGTCCCCGGCTTGGCGGAATATCAGAAAACGTAGTGCTATCACCCACTTTAAATTTGTAGATCTTTGTTGCGCCCTTAGCTAGCGTTAAATTTTTTGTGCGGGTCATCTCGATATTCACGTTACTCTCAGCACCGGGTGCTGATTGAGAATATGCCAAATGATGGGGGGCAGCAGATGCGAACAAGATCAACGCAGCAGCCTTAGTGTTCAATTTCATGCCTGGTAGCCTTACAGTGTCAGGCTACAATCTTACTCCATGTTAAGACTCAAGGTGAAAACCGGATTAACCGTGCCGTTTAAATTTCCGCACAAATTTCTGCAAAATATCGTCGACATAGGTAAACACTACCGGCACCACCAGTAAAGACAGCAAAGTAGAAGTGATTAAGCCGCCGATTACGGCGATTGCCATCGGTGCGCGGAAACTTGGGTCTATGCCTATACCTAAGGCGATAGGCAACATGCCCGCACCCATGGCGATGGTGGTCAT
>JANYFV010000382.1 GCA_025359635.1 Undibacterium sp.
TGTAGTCGAGGCCAAGCGCGAAGACTGGAGCGAGAGTGACCCTTTTGTTTTCGCCGAACGCGGCGGCTACTATTACGGCCGAGGCACCAGTGACATCAAGCAGGGCATCGCCGCCACTACAGCCGCGATCCTGAAACTCAAGGCAAGTGGCTTCAAACCCACGCGCGACATCATCGTATTTTATACAGGAGATGAAGAAACCAGCGGCGTTGGCGCAGAGAATGGTGCCACCAAATGGAAAGCGCAACTTGACGCAGAATACGGCCTAAATGCCGACGGCGGTGGCGGTGCATTTGCACCGGATGGCCACGTGATCGGCTTTGCCTTGCAAACAGCAGAAAAAACCTATGCCGACTACACCTTAACCGTGCGCAATCGCGGCGGACATTCATCCCAACCGCGTGCGGACAATGCCATCTACGCGCTGTCGAACGCGTTACAACGTTTAGAGCAATATCGATTCACACCTGTGCTTAACGAAACAACGCGCGCTTATTTCACTGTGCGGGAAAAAACCGAAGCCGGGCCGCTAGGCGATGCAATGCGCGCCTGGCTTAGTAACCCGGCCGATGGCAAATCCGCCGATCTGATCGAAGCCAACGAAGATGAAATCGGCCACACCCGCACCCGTTGCGTTGCCACCAGATTGTTCGGTGGACATGCCAATAACGCCTTGCCGCAACTGGCAACGGCCACTATCAACTGTAGAATTATGCCGGGCGTTGATCCTAGAGAAATCAAGACCGAACTTGAAAAAATCGCGGCCGATTCAAATGTGGTCGTGACAAGCAATGAGACAGTAGTGTCATCAATTTCATCGCCGCTACGTGCCGACGTATTGAAAGCCTACACCGACGCTGTTCACGCACGCCATCCGGGTGCGCCGATCATGCCTGAAATGAGCACTGGCGCCAGCGATGCCCGTCCATTCCGCGTGGCTGGCATTCCCGTCTACGGTGTTGACGGCAGCTGGGGTGTCAGTCCGATTGACAACCGTGCCCACGGCCGCGACGAACGCCTGCCGGTCAAGGCACTTGATGATGATGTCGATCATTGGGCGATGTTGTTGACGACATTGGCTGGAAAATAATGCGCTGAGGCGTGCTGCGCAAGGAGTAAAAAACTGGACAGTCCTGTCGGAAATTTTTACACTATTCGCTTACGCTATACATAAACATTGGCAACGAATTACTCAACTCGTTGAATATATTCATTATATGTAAACAGGGCATATTTTATGCTTTCAATCCCAATACTGCACGTACTTATGTGTCATACAACACTCAAGGGGGTCATATGAAGAATATTTTATGCTGCTGTTTGTTTTTAGTTGGGCTTTTGACCAATCCGTTAAGAGCCAATGCGACCATGGTTACATGGGATTTTTCTGGCCACTTAATAGTAGCGTCAGGAACTGGCGTACCGCCGGATTTTTCGGTTGGTACGCCTTTTCACATATTTCTTAGTTTCGATGCTGCAGCCGCACAAATTGGGGCACTTCCTGGATCGGGCGGCGGGATGCGCTATAGCTATGATCCTAGTTCTCTGTCAATGGACATATTTGCGGGCACTACCTGCCATCCTTGCCATCCGGGCGGTGCCGGATTGATTTATATGCGGGATAACTATCAGGATTCCAGTCGAGGATTTCCAGACCCAATTGACGGTTACACGTTTGCCCTGTTAGGCAGCGATGGCTTCGACGTGCAGATAACCGCGCGTGGACCGGAATTTTTGGACATCATCAACGGACCGGGACTGCAGGAAAACCCTGATCCCCGTCTGGCTGGCCTTTCAGGATCTCAGTTTTTTGCTGGCTGTTCGAATGACCGCTGTGGCAATACTGATATTGAAGGCCATTTCGACTCAATCACCCGCGTGCCAGAACCTGCGGTACCTACCTTGCTTGGCCTTGGCATCCTCGGAATGTTATTGGTCAGACGCCGTCAACGCACCACGTTTAGGCGTAATTCGTAGGGCTATTTATTGCTATGCTTATGCGACGATCCGCACCTGATCAGGGTGCGGAAAAAGAAGCAACTGCTCAAAGATGCCGTTTTCGCATTGCTTTTTGAATGATGATTCGATATATCAAATCAAGCGCCGTTTCAAGTCAGAGACTCAATTTATTTAACTCAAATCCTGACTGCAACAAGCATCAATCTCAACGCGACAAAACCTTGCGTATCCAATAGCTCAACGCATCAACCAAGGCCACTAACAGCAGCATCGCCAGTAACACGGTACTGGTCTCGCCCATCTGAAATAAACCCATATGAAACGCCAGCATCTGGCCCAAGCCCCCTGCACCGACTACGCCTAGCACGGCGGCGGCGCGGATATTATTCTCCCAGCGGTACAGGGTGTAGCTGAGCAGTTGCGGCAGCACTTGCGGCAAGGTGGCGTATAGAAAAACCCGCCCTTCTCCTACGCCACGGGTGCGTAGTGCAAACGCAGGGGCTGGCGCCGCATTTTCTATGGCTTCGGCGAACAGGCGCCCTAATACTCCAGATGTGTGCAAGCCCAAAGCTAAGGTGCCGGCGAATGGGCCTAAACCGGCGGCAATCAGGAGTAGCGAAGCCCATACCAATTCTGGTGTGCTGCGCAGAGCATTTAGCAGCAGACGGCTAGGTCCGCGCCAGCGTGCCGGGTCTTGCGCATGGGCTTTGCTTGCTGGCAGCGCCAATAGCAAACCCAAAATCAATGCTAGCAACGTGCCCAATGCCGACATTGCCAAGGTTTCCAAGGTCGCCAGCAAAACTTTTTTGACGAAAATTATATTACTTTCAGGGTGCATTAATTCAGCGACGAAACGGCCCATGCGGGTGATCGCATTCCATGAAAAAAACTGCGCCCATTGCAAATTCAGCGAGGCGAAACTGGCGATCACCAAAAGCAACACGCCGAGCATTAACCAGCAAGCCCAGCAGCGCGCATCAAATAATTTTGGCGGCAATTTCGTCACCGCGTTAACCGGATTCGTATTCATGCCAGCGCCTTACGCAATGCAGCGCTCATGCGATCTGCCAGCCAGACCAAGCCCATGAACACCAGCAAAATACTCGCGACTTCCGCGCCATTAAACATTTTCAGGGAAGAATCCATCATCTGCCCCAAGCCACCGGCACCAACAAAACCCAGCACGGCGCTGGAACGAATAGCGCACTCCCAACGGTAGACTGTATAGCTGGTGAGTTCACCGGCATTTTGCGGCAGCAGGCCGTAAAAAAAAGCCTGCAAGCGACCCGAGCCATTGCGCATCAAACTTGTGGCAACGTGCGCGTCGCTGCTCTCCAAAATATCGGCATACACCTTGCCCAGCATGCCACCATAGGTAAGTGCAATCGCCAGCACGCCCGAGGTCGGGCCGAGGCCGACTACCCGGACGAACACCAACGCCCAGACTAGCTCGGGTACGCTACGCAAGACCATCAGTTTCCAGCGCACCAATTGACGTAACACTGAGGGTATAAGCGCCATACGGCCAGACAATGCTGAGAGCGATAACACTCGAACCGACAATAAGGATAAGGGCAAAGCCAGGAGTAAGGCCAAGCTCATGCCAGCCGTGGCCATGGCCACTGTACGCCAGGTTTCGCGCGCCAGCATGATCAGAAATTCAGGATCGGTACGCGGTGGAAAGAATGCTTTGACAAAATTCCATGCGGGCTTCAAGGCGCCCGGCTCCAGCAACACCCATGGCTTAAATTCAGTGAGTACTAAAATCGGCCATAGCACGAGCAAACTGGCGAGCGCCCAAAACACGCGCCCAGCCCACGCCGGATCACGCTGTGCCGGACTCTGACTTGGTGTCAGCGGCAAGTCATCACCACGGGTGCCGATGCCATCGAAAAAGGATCTTCACCCGCATTGGCTGCACCAGTTAATTCGTGCAAATGCTCGGCATATAATTCTTGCAAATGCTGCTCTGTCACCTCGGAGGCGGGTAGATCAAACGCCAATACGCCTTCGCGCAAACCGACGATACGCGGAAAATGTGCCAGCGCCATCTCGACATGATGCAGCGTCGCCACTAGCGTCGCGCCGCGCTCGCTGGCAGTTTGCGTCAGGCTTGCTATCGCACGTTTCGAACGGGTCGGGTCTAGTGCGGACAAAGGCTCATCGACCAGAAACAGGCTAGCCTCAGAGACCAACGCGCGCGCTAACCCGACGCGCTGACGCTCACCGCCCGAGAGACGGTCAACCCGGTCAAAGAGTTTATCGGCCACGTCAAAACCTGCCAAAGCACGTTCTGCACGTGGGATATCAATCGGATAAAACAAACTGCGCAAGCTAGCCCACACACTTTCATGCGGGAGTCGCCCTGCCAATACCGAGGTAACCACCCTTTGGCGTGGTGGCAAGGGTGGCACTTGCGGCGCTAAGAACAGCAAACCGCGCAGCTTTTGTAGATCACTGCGCGATACTGTCCATGGATCTGCATCATCCATCAACATGCGTCCACTTGACGGCTTGAGCGCACACGCCATCAAATGCAAGAGTGTAGTTTTACCCGCGCCAGAAGGGCCGATAATCGCCAGCTGCTCGCCCGCACGCACCTGTAAATTGATCTCGCGGATGGCGGGCACGGCATCGTTTTTTGCCGATGGGTGACGCCCTGAGACACCTTGCAAATCCAGCTTCATACTTACTTCAACAAACCGGCGCTGCGTGCAGCTTGTTCTATTCCTTTGTAGTTATCCGCCTTGGTAGGAATAAAGCGGGTGGCACGTTGCAGCTCCAGGATTTCTTTGCCTTCTGCGGTATTTTTATCAAGACTCAGGAAGGCTTTAGTGAGTTTTTCACGTTGTGCTACTGGCATGTCGGCATGCACGGTCCAGTTGTAATCAAAAAACCCAGGTGTGGTGTAAAACACTCTGACCTTACTGGTGTCGACCTTACCTTCGGCAACAAATCTCTCCCAGACCGAAATATTCAAGGCACCGGCATCAACCTTACCGGCGACCACGGC
>JANYFV010000404.1 GCA_025359635.1 Undibacterium sp.
CGGGAATGACGTCAACGGATATAGTTTCGTTGACGATACAAAACAAAATACGACTTACTTGAAACCGTAATTCAAACCAACAAACAGATTTGAACCTGCCGTGTTGTAGTTCTTGGCAAGCTCATATTTTTTATCCAATGCATTGTTCCAACGGGCAATCGCCGTCAGATTGCTCGCGACTTCAAGCGTGCCGTACAGGTTGAGTAAGCCATAGCCTGGCAAAACGTTCTTGTTCGCGAGGTCGTCAAAACGATCACCGGAAAACACACTTTCAACGCCTAACTTGGCTTTACCAATGGTATATTCGGCCGCCAGACTACCGTGCTGTTTAGAACGACGTGCCAGACGTTTGCCGGTAGTGTTGTCGACAGGATCTTGCAGATCGAGCGATGCGCGCAAACTCAAAGCACCCAGATGAGTGGATGCACCCATGGTCAGGCCCGACATCGTGGCCTTATTCACGTTGGCTGCACAACCGTAGTTGTACGCAGACGTGGCTGGACACGCGGCTCCGCTGGTATACACCAGTAAATTGGTCGCTTTGTTGCTGTAATACACGGCACTCAATTGAACCATGCTGTCATCAAAATACACGCCGACTTCAGTATTTTTCGCCTGCTCCGGTTTATTCGTGGCGACACCATAACCAGGGTAGTACAGTTCGTTATAAGTCGGTGCGCGAAAGCTGGTGCCGTAGCTGGCATTCAGACGCAAACCATCCGTTACAAGGTAGCCGTAAGCGATACTGCCGGTACTATGTCTACCGTATTGGCTGCTGTCGTCCAGGCGCGCACTGGCGCTGGCCCGGTGGGCATCTTGCTTCAACACATACGAAGCTGCCACAGAATTTGTACTGCGGCTACGGTTGAGTTCTAAGGTCGTCGCGTTGACTTTTTCTTCGCGGCGCTCTGCCACCAGTTGCAACACATCTTTACCGATGCTGACATCGTTCTGCCAGTTCAGGCTGGTTTGTGTGGTGTCGATCTGACTCTGACCGTAAGACGCATTGCTATAACTCTTGTCGCCAGTTTGCGCGAGTTGTATGCTGCTGTGCCAGTTGCTGGCCAACTTAGCCTTGCCATACAGAGCTAAAGTATCCAGCTTTTGCAGACTACGGTCATCGTAACCAGGGCCGGAATCAAACTGCGCTTCCAGGCGGCTTTGCAGGAAGTTCATGCCGAGTTCGACATCTTTCACCAGGTTCCATGCAAGACGACCGCTGGCACTGGCCATAGAATAGCCATCCTTATCAGCGTTGTAGCTATATTTTCCGGCAGCTGGCTTAGTCGCAGAAAAACCATCTGCCACTTCATGCCCGGCATTTAAGGCGAAATTAAAATGCTCATCAATGGCGCCAGAAATACCGGCATCTAGTTTACGCGTACCGTAACTGCCAAGGCCGGCAGAAATGGTAGGGCTAATGGTCTTGTCGCCTTTTTTGGTAAATACCTGAATCACGCCGCCCATCGCATCCGCGCCATACAAGCTCGACAAAGGGCCATAGACGATTTCGATGCGTTCAATTTGCGACAAGGGAATGGCTGACCAGGTAGCACCGCCAGTGGTGGACGAGCCCACGCGCACGCCGTCGATCAGCACTACGTTCTGGGCGTTCGCGCCACCGCGCATTAGCACCGAGGCAGTAGTGCCTGGCCCACCATTGCGAAAAATTTCGATACCACGTTGTTGCTGCAAAAGTTCAACGATGCCAGAGGCGCCGGATTTGGCGATTTCTGCGGCGTCGATGACGACATTGTCAGCCAAGACATCCTTGGCCGCCTGAATCTGGCGGCCAGCAGTTACTACAACGGATGGGACGAATTCAGAAGTTTCAGCAAAAACAAAAGAAGTAGGGAATACAGCGGCCACAGCTAAGCTGATGGCGAGGGGTTTGCATACAGAAGTCATAATCAATTCGAATAAAGGCAAGCAGCCGACGTCCCCGCAGGCTGCGTGAATAAAAAGTGCCACAGAACGAATGACTCAATTTTTTGCGCAACATTCAAGCTAGGCTCGAATGTACGCGCACAAATACAAGATTTGATAAAAACAGTTGTCGAAATTTCCCCGTTCGCAGCACTTCACTTATTCTGGCCGGTATCCGGGCTGACAAGCATCACCATCTGACCTTCCCATGCACATTGCACAGTGGTAATGAAGGATGGATTACCGCGGTTATCATCAAAAATAAAATGATTACCGAGGCGCTTGTACACCGTTGCGGGGGCAGCACACTTTATGCAAAAAAACGCATTGTGTTTCCCGTTTAACCGCAGACATGAGCATGTCTGCGAGCACCAAAACTGCGCTATTTTAAAGGCAGAGACGATTTGCAGCAAGTTTAATTGCGCTCAGTTAACTTTTCTGATGTTTAGCTAAGTTGATCAAACTTGGTCGTAATCGATAACCAGGCATCAAATAACGCCTGGTGTAGATCCGCAATTTCTGTGAATTTCACACCGACCTGATAATGATCGCCACTCAATCTGACGTGTGTAGTAAATATTGTGCACGGCGCCTGAAATCGCACTGAAGAAGATTGATCAATACTCGGCATTTCTACTATTAATTGATACACCCTATTCGCCTGTAATGCAATTGGGCTATGAAGCAAAAGGCCAGCGCTAGAAATATTCACAATCTTTGCCGGAAGAATTTCACCTTCGTCTAGTTTGATGGTGGCTCGCCAAATGACATTGGTACGAGAATTTTTTCGAAGTTCTATCATGTCGTTAGTGTCTGTTGTCTATAACAATCAAATGTTTATTTGACCAACATAACATTAACACAATTTAATTTGATGAAGGATGCATTCACCAAATTGTATGGATTTCTTTTCTCTTGCAACCCGCTGCGCCAATTCATTCGCTTGCATACCAACTTTATAGGCCATGATCAAATCCAGGCTGCCTGCATGCGCGACTATCGCGACATCATGCAGATTTTTTTTTGCCAGATCATGCAAAAAATCGATTACTCTCGCAGCCATAGCGGTAACCGTTTCGCCACCCCCTGGTGCATAGCCAACCACGTCTGCCGCCCAGGCATCAATTTCGCTACGCTGTATCGCATCCCAGTTTTGCATTTCCCATTTTCCAAAATACATTTCCATCAAACGTGCGTCATGATTCGGTATTGGATGTAACAATTGCGCGAGCTTTGCGCAACGTTGTAATGGACTGGAAAACATCATTACTTTAGCTGGCAAAGCGGCCTGCACTTGTTCATAAACAAGCCAACAATTCAAGTCGCTAACGTCGATATCCGATTGTCCATAACAAATGCCCGTAGCAATTTCTGGCTTTGGATGACGAATTAAATAAAGCTGCATACGAAATGGAAAATGGCGCACGAATCAACGCTTGGCACAGCAAGCAAACCTAGATAAAACGCGACTTCAGACAATTGCTGAACCGCTCCCAGGCAGTCGCCAGTATATCCACCGATTCGACGCACGAATAAGCGCGCCAACCACCAACTTGCAAGGATCAGAAAAATACAAGCTAGCCCAAAATTGGGCAATGGAAGCGCACCTAAGCACAAAAAAGCAGCGATAGGCAGCACCACCGTGAGTGCCGCGATCACCCATTCTGCTGTCGACATATGTTGCGCGAGAGGCTTCGCCTTACCTTCCAATCTGGCATAGTCCAATCGCCAGATCAGGCTGCATGAGGCAAGGCGTGACAGCGGATGGGCGATCAGCAAAGCCGGTACGACGTACGGCACAGGCAAACTCACCAGTAGCGCTATCTTAAACATCAGCATCATGGCTATACCGATCGCGCCGTACGCGCCGACACGAGAATCTTTCATGATCTCGAGTACGCGTTCTGGCGTCATGCCGCCGCCAAAACCGTCGCAGACATCGGCAAAACCATCCTCATGAAATGCTCCAGTCAGCCAGATACCGGCGACAGTCGACAACACCACCGCCACTGCTGGCGGCCAAAACACAGATGTCAGCGCATACACCGTTGCGGTAATTAATGCGACGATCCAACCGACTGCAGGGAAATAACGTG
>JANYFV010000411.1 GCA_025359635.1 Undibacterium sp.
CTATTGATACCGGTTTCCATCTCAATATGACGGAGTGATGCGCCACTCACGTAGGCTTCTATTGCTTGACGTCTGCGTTTAAAAAACGCTGCTTTATCGGGAGACAATGCGTCTGCATCTACGTTTGGCCAGAGATCTAAATCGATATGTTGAAATGCTGGATTGCGTCGGTTCATGATCAGTCTCCAGTGGGTTCAAAATAAGTGAGGTAGGACAGGGGTTCGACGCTTAACGCTGGTGCCTTTAACATTCCTTGGTGAAGCAGTTGAAATAATGCTGCCCTTAGTAGGGTGGCATCGCCGGTAACAAATTCACGCTCTATGCGTGATAGTTGCGTTGGCTCTTTGATGAATTTGAGAATTGCGCGAACTAGAGAGACGGAAAAATGTTCGCGGCAGGTAATCAGTAGCGGCAGCATTCGTTGCCAATTATTGATCCATACGCGTGACGCAGCTAAATCACTTAAGGTGATGATACGAACCGGAATGTCATGTTGGGGCGGGCAAGCAATGACTTCGTGGGTGGATCGATTAATGAGTAAAAATTCTTCATGGAATTTTTTGATGCTCCAAAAATCCGCTACCCGTTTGCCATTTCCAATATCAAGGAATACTGGTCGCTCACACCATGACTGAATTGCTGGATTCGTTTCCAGCAGAATCCACAGTTGATACACCAATTCGCCGTAGCATTGAACTCTGCGGCCGAGCTTTACGCTGTACGCCTCGATCAGCCGTTCGCCACGGGGTCGAACGGAATGAATTGGCACTTAAAATCGCGAAAAATTATTCATGATTTCAATAACTTACGCCACCTCCTGCGCTTTCAATGCCGCGAGTAGACACATTTACCTAGTTGTGCTTCGTGTAGTCAAATTTGCCGATTTTTTTATGATGGTAAATTTGCCTGCAAAAATGAAGCGTTCATAGGAGAGCGTTCCTCAAAAGTGTAGGCAAATTTACCGAGGTCTACGGACCCGTAGTCTAACAGCGACGGCTTATTGCGACAGAACCAAGGATTTGCCGTTCCATTGAGTGGTTCTCGTACGAAAACACAAGGTGTTGCCTTGGTCAATCAAGTGCGTATGCTGGATTTAGAAGAGCGTGGTGCGAAAAAAATTGAAGTTGCACCGGATTTTGTTATTGAAGATGCTCTTGCGCGATTGCAAGCGATCACAGATTAAGGAAATTAGATCGTATGCAATAAGTACGGATTGATGGTTGGACCTTGATCGAATGCCCTGCTGCGATGAGGTGGTCAAACCACGTATGTAGGTACTCATTGTGCGCGCGCTTTACCTGGATATCGGTGATGGCGCCTTAGCCGGGGTCGATTTGTTTTAGGTGCAATAAGTGACGGTAGGAGATCGAGCACTGGCGTGGGGGTAGTTCTGTAAGTCAATGATTTCATTCAGGTTTCAGCTCGTCGTTTTTCAGCGTATTGTGTCCTACCAAATTGAAGGAGACAAACGATGCAAAGCTGGCAAACAACGTATCTGGGCCTGAAGGATCTTCCGCGTGAACTTAGCACCTTTGAGTTACAAGCGTTTTTCACTTTTAGTCGTTCAGAACACGAAGTAATCAATCTTCGCCGAAGCGATACCCACAAATTGGGACTTGCTTTGCATATCGGATTTTTACGTCTGAGTGGGCGTACACTCAATGCGATTCGTGTTGTCCCTGCGTCACTCTGGATTCACCTTGGCAAAGAGCTTGGCGTACCACCTCCTGAGGTGGCATCACTTAAAGCCATGTACAGACGTGGCAGGACATTTTTTGATCATCAACAGCTGGCTCAAGAAACGCTAGGCTTTGGTTGGCCTACTGATCACCAGAGGCGTTCCTTTGTGCATGCCTTGCGCGACGAAGCCACCCGATTTAGTGACAAAGATCAATTGCTTAATTTTGCCCGGCGCTGGCTGTATGACCGTCAATTTCTCATTGAGCATGACCGCGCATTGCGCAGTCAGATCGTCGCAGCACTAAATTTGCTTGAAGCGGAAACAGGCGCGACCATTGCGACAACCGTCCCCTGTGTCTTGTTGGATAAGTGGCACGACAGTTTGGCCCAATTTCGTCCAGATGGTCAAATTCAACAAAGCTGGTTATGGGAAGCCCCTGCCAAACATTCGACTGTACAGATTTCCCAAGTGTTTGAACGGCTCAATCTGCTCTACAGTCTCGATATTCACAAGCACTTGGGTGACTTGAGTGATCTCATCGTGCTCAGGTATGCTCGTCAATTGGCCAATCGGCCGCCATCGGTTGGCGCCAGAATTAAAGAACCCAGACGGACCGTAGAAGTGGCGTGTTTTCTGCGCTACTGCTTATTTACCACCACTGATCAGGCTATCTCGATGATTCAACGCCGAGTGACGGATCTGTGGCGTTTGGCAAGAGATGAAGTGCCTGATACCGTCAACTGGGCAGT
>JANYFV010000418.1 GCA_025359635.1 Undibacterium sp.
TGTGGTCAAACGAATCACCAAGCCGATGCTCGGATTTAAGTCATTTTATGCTGCCAAAAATGTCTTAGCTGGCATTGAACTCATGCACATGATTAGCAAAGGACAACTGATGTTCGATGGCAGCGAGTCCATGTCATTGGCAGGACAATTCTGTCCAGCGTAAGTGTGAAAATAAAGTTGTGTACAAACTCGCCATTTGAAAGTTAACGCGACAGAAACCTTCGATTTGTTTTGGCAGAGATTTCATTCCGCGATTTTAACAATTCCTGCGTAATGCGACACTACCGGAAATTACAGTCGTGTCGATTTAATACGTGGCGTAAAACTTTCCCACAAAATCTCCTTCGATTTTCTCGCAAACAAACTTGCATGAACAGTTTCCCTTGATACGCTTAATTCACTGTTCGGCTACCTAATAAATCGCAAGTCGCACAGTGGCAGGAACTTCCTAAATCAAGGCATGTTGATACTACTTCGTAAAACAATGTGCCTGCACAAGGTATTGCGCAATCAACACGATAACCGAAAGACCACGATGAATCATGAAATTATCACCAACAAAAACCTAATGCAAATCGATTACGCCCGAACGGAACGAATCGCTTTTCTCAACAACCTCTCGACCAACACTCAAGACCGGATCTCCTTCCCTGCCCGCGATCTGGTGGCATATCCGTTGTATTTTGCCCTGCCTTTTCAAACCACGGGTGATGCTGAAACAGAGAATGTTCAAGTTCTCAATAGGTCGCCATAAGCGAACCATGACCAAGTTGTGTTTCTTGCGTATTCTCAAGTATCGGCACAAAACGCTTGACCAACAGAGAAATCGTGCCAGCCTGAACCTATTTTTTACGGCAACGGCAGTTACAAATAAAACTTAATTCAATTCATTCAATCTATATTTTCTTCACAAGGAATTTTCATGAAACCAGAAAATCGTATTCCCTTTATTGGCGTGTTACTCGGCGGCGTCGCCTCCTATCTTTTAGTGCATTTTTGGTTAGCGGATTTAGGGGCCAAATATATGGAGGTGTCACGTGATACTTCGTACCACGCCATGGTGACATTACTCTTGTTGTTAACGGGATGGCGCGCCTGGCGAACGGCACAAGGTAAAGATGAAGTGTCCAACTGGATTGACAAACGTTTAGGGAAATAAGAACTTGTCAGAAGTTTTTCTTACCCGACACCACAGCAGCGTGTTAGTGGCGCCGGGTAAGTCAATATTCACTGGCACCAACACCCAGTCAAGCCATTCAATCGCACGAAGTTTTGGTCATGTACAACACCAGGCAGCGTGATTATCGAAGGTATTATGATGTCTCTTAATAAACGCGACAAGCACATAGTAACGACGGCAGATGTGGAGACGACTTCAGAAACGCAAGAAGATCTCACTGTCGATTTTGAAGTATCGATCACGATACTAGAAGATTTGATCGCGATTGCCATCGAAGAAATTGGCAATGGCACAGGGCGCGCCATTTCAGTCTTATTGCCGGCAATGCGATATGCAGACGATCTCAAGAAACACCATGTCCGCTTGCTCCAAAGGGAGAGCATGAAGTGCGATTGAACGGTCTAGATAAAATCGCCAAATGTAGTCTTGAGCTCAATTCTGTCAGTTAAATCTCAGCATGCCAAAAGTATGCGTTGTCATCGCCAACATACCACCGACGGTGATGACAACTGATCTTACAATCCATCTCTTGCTTTGGGTACTGCAGATGGACAGCCATCTTTATTACAGATCGACCGAAGCAGTATTAACGATGTTCGCGATCGTTGCCTTGTATCCAGCCATGTTGGCACGTTCTATGTGCCGTTTTTTCGCCAGCGCATCAGTCACGATGAATGGAGTCAATCGGTCGAGAATCTCTTTGGGATTGATTCTGATTTCTTTTTGGGCAAAGTCAAATCCATCCATTACTGAAATGATTAATTGTGCATCAAACACATTACCTGGTCCCCCAACAATATTCAGATTATTTCCCATGATGGCAACCAGGGGAATGGGCGTGAATGGAAGTGCGAATTGTTGATGTAACACACGCGCCGCATTTTTACTCTGCAATAGAGCGTTTCGCATGCTACCTTCACCATGCGCGGTCACCACTCTCCATTCTCGCGCACTGGCATCGGCAAAAATGTTCCCCGATTTGCGTTTGGTCTCGATGGCATAGATATTTCGCTGCGTAATCACAAGGTGATCCACCTCGACAGAAAATTCTGTGGCGGTTCCTGCATTGAAGACAAACAGGACGCCATTGAGAATTTGTGCCTCGGGATAACGCGACTGCCCCATCTTCAGTACTTTTTGAACAAACTGCTCAGCTTTAATACCGGCCAATTTTTTCTGAACATCAGGGTTGCTATAGCATTCCTTGATCCAATGGATGACATTAAATACAAACGCACAGGCCAGACTCCACAAGAAGGCAAACATCGTGTCAACGATGAGGGACGAACCGATCAAGTTCGCGGAGAATTCTTTAGGCATCGGCTCTAGCTTCATCAGAAAAGCAATATCCCGGATGCATTGCACCGCACCCAAAAGAAACATGAAACCTGCCGTCCAGGAGATTGCCCTGTAGAGCCACTTTAAGGTCGGCCAGGTCGGCGACAGGGCGTCGAGTTTTAACTTTTCGATGACCGGCTTTTTTGCATAGAAAAATAAAGCGCGCATCCAATACGTCAATACGAACGACGTCACTAAATACGTAATTGCAAGCAGCAATGAGAGTAACCATGTAAACACATCACTGTCTTTGTTATTTTTACCCATAGAGTCTTTCAAATAAAGATGATGATGAGATTCCTCATTTTCATGAGGCTCCTCTTCTACTAGAAGGCGCTATTTCCTAGAAAAAATTTCACGCCCAATAAAAGCCAATGCCATTAAAACAAACTGCTGCTGATTTCTATTGGTATTTTTTGTTGGATTCCGCTATGGCTCGGTTACGAGAATTCCATATCTCAATACCATAGGCTTCTTTTGCGTTGGAACAATTGATCCCAGCGGATGTTTCGCTCCATGCCTTTTGCTTACTTGGAGACATCGTGCTGAATTCATTTCTGTCAAACGTAATACATTTTTCCGCCACTTGTTTGGCTTCAACAGTATTTTTCGCGTAATAGGCAATAGAATTGGCTGGCGCTTCCTTGACCTCGTTTTGTTTTTCACAGGCAGCACAAACAAGAACTGCAACGCCAAGGAAAAAACTTGGTTTGATAACGTTGATAATTTTCATGGTTTGTTCAATTCAAAAAAATGATGCATTTTTAGGGTGTGGCATGTCTCTATGAGAAACACGCCACCAATCGGCCAATGGAAAAAATGGATCAAAATGAGAACTTGAGTCATGGGATCTATGTACGGCACAGATCAGCATCGATAGAAACATGCACAAAATTTGATTCATTTTCAGTATCTATTTTTCATCAACATATCAATATTACCAATATATTGTGAAGACTTAATCATACTCGAAGGCGACTATTTCTACCAACATATTGGGAGAAATATTTGGATCCGGGAATTGCATTTGGACAGGTCTTGCGCGAACTACGAAAGGAAGCTGGACTTTCACAAGAGCAGCTCGCTTTTGAGGCTGGCATTGAACGAAATTTCGTGAGCTTGATTGAACGCGGAGTGAATCAACCGACGATTCGGGTGATCTTTAAGCTCTCGGCCGCGTTACAAATATTACCGTCAAAGATGCTTAAGCTTGTCGAAGAAAAAATTCTCCATGCGCATTTGTGATCACCCTTCACTTCTACCATAAAACAGAATGAACTGATGAGCCAGTTCGTTTTTCTGTTCCTGCCTGAATCCTTCGAAATCAATAAATACATTTCATTGGCGCGCCATTACTTCGCGTTAAGGAATGATAGCGATTGCGGTAGTGTTTTTATGTGCCATTGCAAACCAATGGCACTTCGACTGCGATGAATTCAATTTGAACGCACACCCAAATACCGACTTGCGATCAAAAGATCTCTTGTTAAAATTTTTTTATCGAGTCGCATGTGCGGTTCGTGACCAAGAAATTTTTATGGAGAATGTGATGGCGAATATTTGGATACTCCTATTCATTGTAGTAATGGGCTCGTGTTGTGAAAGCAAGACGGATGAAGAACGTCGAGCTGAAGACGATGAGATGTTTAACAGGATGATGAGTACTGACAATAAAGAGGGTGGTAATTACCAGAACTGAGCGGAAAGCTCGGTCCTTCAGGACGTAGATGGATAGCTCGGAGGCGAAGCCTCCTTGCTTTTCTTTTATTTTGAGAAAAGAAAAATATGGAAAAAACTATCACTGAATCCAATTATGAGTACGCCGGATTTTGGATTCGTTTCGGGGCTACTTTAATCGACACTATCATTGTGATGATCGTGACCTATCCCCTTTTGGTGACTATCTATGGCTGGCAGTATTTTGGATCGGCCAACTTAATTGCTGGTCCTGCGGATTTTTTCATTTCACTTTTTTTTCCAGCTTTGACCATGATTTTGTGCTGGTCATACTTTCAAGGAACGCCAGGTAAGAAAGTGTTAAATTTGAGAATTGTTGACGCTGACACGGGCAATAGCCTTTCATTGACTCAAAGTGTTGGTCGATACTTCAGCTATTTTCTTAGTATTATTCCGCTTTGTCTTGGTTTAATGTGGGTTGGTTTTGATCGAAAAAAACAAGGTTGGCATGACAAACTAGCCAATAGTGTCGTCCTAAGAGAAAAAAGGCGAGGAACAGAATCCGTCTCTTTTCCATTTTCTTGATCTAGGATTTTTCTCATGAGTAACAGCACCCTCTCTGGCACCATGGAAATTGCTTTAAAAGTTTCCGATAAAAAATACTGCAGTCACCATGGTAGTGAGGTACCTTTTCAGGAAGGTAGTTTTGTCTTGCGTAATAAAACCAAACGCTGGATATGTAATAACTGTCAGGCTAAGTCAGCAAAGCGTAAATCTGAAATTGAGGCCAGTACAAAATTTTCGTAAATA